>DAOVVZ010000074.1:0-6449 GCA_030636915.1 Methylomarinum sp.
CAGATACCTCGTAACCAGGCTCAAAACCTCTTTTTTCAGCCTTGTAATAGGCACATTTTGCGATCACTTCATAACAATCTTCTCCAGACATAGTGCTGTCTAACGCGATTGATTTTAAATCAGGTTTCTTATTAGTAGTCATGGTATTAACCTCAAATTAAAATTTAAACTAAAGTTTACTAAAACAATATGTTTATTAAAATAAGCTTAACTACCTAGGTATAAATGCTTAGGTATTACTACGTATATTTTTTAATATACTTTATCATTTAGAATTAAGACACAACATTAGGATTTTAACTAAAGAGTGGTTATAGATTTCATAGGTATGAAAGTTATCCGTATTATTACCTAGGTAATCGCACTAATAGTAAAGTGTATTTGATTTTTATAAAATAATTACAACATTAATACTTTAAGTCTTTTTTGTATATCGGTTATCCGGATGTTATGAAATTACCTGAGATAATAACTGTAATAAAAAATCAATCGTATGGTAATGAGTGGGGTTATTATTATTATGAATATAAACAACAATGTATTTGAGCTTTTATTTGAGATAATAAAGATTGTTCTTCTGATCGGCCTGGTTGCAAGTGTAGGTATATCCTTTCCTACTAATGCGGGCGAACAAGGGGGGGGGATCGTGGTGTTACGTCATGTACCACAAAGATCCGCTATCAGACCCTCAATAGTTCCTGGCAAAGCGCTTTTTGTGGGTACTTCTCCAGACAAAACAGTAATAAATGCCGTAAGAACCGACAAACCAATTGCAGCTCTTGATCAACTGAATGAACTAGACGAAGAATATTTTGCAGGGATTAGCAGTAATATACCTCAAAATATTAATTTTGATATTAATAGCAGCAATATCTCGACGGGAGTCAGCAGTTCATCTGGATTTAATTCAAATATGATCCAGTCAACACAAGGAATCAGTTCTCATTTAGGCGGCGTGGCATCTGCAACCGGTTCTGTCCGAAGGGCTACCTCTTCAATAGGTAGATCAATTCAAGGTGTAACCGGGATTTTATCCCCTAGATAAAGCAGAGGCAGGGAATTATGTTATCAGCTAGAATATTTATATTGCCCACCATGCTAGTCAATAGCTTGTTCTGCAATTCAGTGACCGCAGGCGAATTACCATTGCCTCCAGGGTTTATTGCTCAGTCAACAATTGATGGCAAGGTTACAGATCCCGGCAGAACTATAAATGAAGGTGTTGTGACTGTCAATATAGCGGCTGGAGAACAAAATGTTCAGGCTAACCAAGGAAGTTTTGCATTAAATCTTCTGGCTGGTGGTGATGCTAAGACGAGTATTGATATTAAGCAAATAGTTGAAAATGATCAGTTAACACAGCCTAATCAGGCAAAGTCAGAGATTATTGGTAATAGTTTTAGCGACTCAGTAGGGTGGATTGCCATTAACCAGGCCAGTGGCCGGGCAAATGCCCAGAGTAATTCATTTAATTTTAGTCAGGGTAGTCAGGTGATGACCGAAACTAGAGTAAAACAAACAATAACAGGTGATTTTAAATCACTGGCTGTGCTTCCGGTAATAAACGGTACAGCCGATACAGAATTGGGCATCAATGGGGAGTTTCTTGCGGACAATGCGCTAAAGGAAACACTTACTGGTGAACAACCGCTGATTGATGGCGGCTTACTTAGGGCGCAACGAGCAATATCGGTCGAGGATACTGCATTTCGTAACACACTAGGGGTAGTCCAGCTTAATCAATCAGCGGGATCGGGCAACCGCTCGATCAACAACTTCGCACTACGAGTCATAGTAGATGCGAAACTTTAATATTTTAGGAGTTAATATTATGAAACATTTAATGAGAAAGTCAACAATCGCAATCAGTTTGATTTTAGGTTCGTCAGCTGTATTTGCCCAGGAGGTACCATCAGATGGTGTACCATCACATGATGTATCAACCAAGAATAAAACCGCTGTTAAACTTAGTAAAGATATAGATGTCTCGAAAGATCTAGACCTAGCAGGTAAGGTTGATATATCGGGTAAAATTGTTGTTAACGCCAATACGATGGCGGTTGTCGATGATAAACAATTGAATTACGACAATAATCTTAATACTGATACGGTCGGAGATCCTGAATTCAATGCCACGGTAACCGATGTAAGCGGTAATGCAGGTAACGTTGGTGTTAACGTGACTTCCGGTGCCTTTAACCAACAGGATAATGCCGCCGCGATTGCCGCTAGCGACCAATCGTTCCTTCATGGCTCCACCGATGCCGAAATTTTTTCTCAACAAAGGATTTGGACTAGCGATAAAGAAGAAGGCGATAATGGTCCTGTGTTTAGCTCCAGAAAAGAGAGTGGTTTGACATTGAATGGGCCTCAGTTCACAGCTGCTATCGACACTATAGATAGTAACGAAGGTAACATAGGCATTAACATTTCTTCTGGTGTCAGTAACCAGCAGAAAAACAATGTAGCGATCTCAACTGGGGTATCTAAATTGGCAGAAGCTTCTGTTGCTGTATTACAGGAAGTAACTGGAATGACTGCTACTCTGAACACAGTTGCTGCAGACGGAGTGGGTGGTTCTGGAATCGGTATTAACTTTACTTCATCTGTCGGTAGTGTTACCGGTAACCAAGGTAATGTGGGCTTGAACGTTGCTTCAGGCATTTACAACCAACAAGCTAATAACTTGTCTATTACTGCTGTCCAGTAATATGGCTTGCTATTTGACTCTGAACGGTTAGCGCAATACTCCGGTCGCTTTGCGGCCGGAGCTTTTACTTTATTACGAAATAATAAGATTATGATGTCTCGGCTACTTAGTCAAATATCGTCTGGCGTTCTTTCCTTTCTGTGTGGAGTGATGCTGTTCGTGCCCCCGGCCTTCTCCGCCGATATCGTATTAGGCAATATGATGCCCGGTGGCGGCGTGATTCATAAAAAAATCATCAGCATGCGCGAAAGGCGTTACCTAAATCTGATTCCTCAACACACTGATTTTAGCTGTGGAGCAGCTTCCTTAGCGACTATTCTTAAATACGCATATGATCAAGACATTACTGAACGTAAAGTATTACTGGATTTATTCAAAATAGGCGACCCTGAATTAATACGTAAAAAAGGCTTCTCGTTATTGGATATGAAACGATATGTGCAATCGATAGGTATGCGCGGACGTGGCTACCAAATGTCTGCCAATAAACTCGAAGAAATTAAAGTGCCTACTATCGTATTAATGGATTTAAAAGGCTATAAGCATTTTGTGGTACTAAAAAAAGTAATTGGTAACCAGGTTTATATAGCCGACCCAACCCTAGGTAACAAAATTTATGATTTAAAAGACTTTGCAGCGATGTGGAACGGCGTTATATTCGCCGTTATTGGCTCTGGATATAATCGCAATACTGTTTTATTAAAGCCTGAACCACTCTTGACAGCTAGAGAACTGATGCCAACTCACCGCACATTAACAAATGCCGAATTGTTGGATTTTGGGTTTGCAAATGCTGATCTATACAAATTTTGATCAGGATAAGTAGATGCTCTCATTCAATCAAAAAAAGAACTGTAGGAACATCAGCCGGATTCTATTAATAATCAGTCTTTCTGTCGAGGTAACTCCACTGTTCGCGGAATATCCAGATGTAGGCGTTTTTGCAAATGCAGTCGAATTGGATGACAGCGAACTGGAGCAGATGCGGGGGAAATTTGTTAGTACAGGACAAATTTCATACTTTGGTCTCGAGATGCAAACGCAATGGCAAACAGGCTCGGGTGACGTTTTGTCCGCTGGAATGAAAATGGATGTCAGCTTACCTAACGCAGGAAATTCCAAACCTGTCGTTAATCTCTCTCCCACTGTTTCTATTGTCACTGCATCCGATAAAGTGGATGAACCAGACTTCAAGATTCCTGTTCAACCCGGCCTCACCCCAGGCTCTGATTTAAAAATCAGCAGTAACGGTTTAAACAATGTGGTAGGGGTGGTGCAGAGTATTCAGGCTGGAGGGGATGAAAATCAGATTAATAATAGTATTGAAATGGATGTTGTTATCGAGTCTACATCTAGCAATAATACAACATCAGAAGCATTGAGCCTCATGCCGTTTTTCGCTCAAGAGACCACTGAGGATGGATCCTTGGCTCTAGCTGGTGCTAACGAAAACAGTATCCAAGTTTATACTTATGTCCCTAATCAGGGTGAAATTATTCAGCGCATTAGCGGTGCAAATGCTGCAGGTGGTCAAATTATGCAAAGTGCCCGAGTTATTGGTAATCAGCACAGAATTGTAAACACTATGACAATTACGGCCAATTTTAGTGCAGCCAGTAGATCAGTCAACAACAATTCAATGCTGCTAAATTACAATAATTTTTTCTGATTAGTTATACTTCGCACGGCCGCCTTTTTGGTTGTCTATTGGCAGATTTTTGCTGATATCTGTGTTGCCAATATGGACGTAGGTAAGGCAATAACTGTTCCTGCGTTGCGCCACTATATGTCATTCATGGCATTATGCATTATTTGCATTCACCACATCCATGTGGTTTGGACGTTAGCAAGATACAGAAGCTTTACCGAAATAGTTTCGTAGCCTGCTATGGTCGCAGCCAGTATCTTGCTTCAAGTAATACTGGTGCGTCCATGTACTTCGCGCACTATTTCAGAGCCTTGCCCCCAATAAAACCAACGCGATATAGAAATCGATAATATTATTTTCAATATAAATAAACAATTGATTTATATGTACATATTTTTAATTAATTCTCTTTTTTGAGTGGCTGTGTAAGTATTTCTACTTATTGCTTATATTTTTAAGAAAAGAAATAATGTAGCTGATATACTCAAAGGATGGATATGAAAATAATAATAAATTCAATTTTTCCTGGAATGGTGCTCATTTGCTCCTCTGCAATAGCTGGCGAAACAGCGAAGCCTGCAACCGAAGTGCTTGAGTTACGGAATCAACTTGAGGGGCTAAAAGCAAGTTATATCCGGCAAGCCAAGATCATCAATATGCTTGAAAGCCGGCTGAAACAGCTCGAAGGCGGCAGGCAGCCAATTGCCGCCAAACAGTCCGTCCCAAAACAACAAACAGTTGCTAAATCTACAGTAGCGAAAGCGCAAGCTCAACAATCAACTCAAGCACGAGCCGCAGTAAAAGAAGAAAAAGTTGTTAAAGAAGCGCCACGTAATTCAAGTTTTACTGCTGTTTTAGGTGAAGAACATGCCTTGTTCGATAATCGTTTTACTTTTGAAGTTGGAGCAACTTATTCCCGATTCAATCGGTCTCAGATCAACTTAAGTGGCTTTCTGGTTCTGGATGCTATCTTCCTTGGCTCAATCAGTGTTGATGAAACTGAATCGGATGTGGTGACCACCGACCTTACTGCCCGTTATGGCATCACCGACCGATTGCAAGTTGATTTTAATGCGCCTTTCCTCTACCGCACTACTAACTTTTTTAAGGGCAATGTTGGTGGTGAAAGTTCAGGATCTGCTGAAGCGGATGTTGATACCGGACCGGAACTGGCAGATATTAATTTTGGGGTTTCTTATCAAATTCTTCCAGAAAGTGCAGATTTACCTGATATAGTCTGGAATGTCAGAGTCAAAGCGCCTACGGGTACAGATCCCTATGGAATCGGCACAGAGGAGCTTGAAAATGGGCTAATCGTTCCTGAATCCTTACCTAGTGGTAATGGTGTTTGGGCGATGTCTTCGGGATTTTCGTTCGTTAAAACTATCGATCCAGCGGTTATATTTGCCAATATTAATTTCTTTCATAATTTTGAAACCGATTTCGACAATATTGGTGGTAATACTCCAGTCCCTGGCTCAATTGCTTTAGGTAATGCCTATCAATATGGCCTGGGTATGGCGTTTGCGCTAAATGAGCGGCTCAGCATGAATTTTTCCTTTACTCAGCGCTTTAGCGACAAGGCGAAAATAAAAGCTAAAGGCGGAAAGTGGACTTCAATTATCGGTAGCAACGCCAATGTCGCTACACTGAACATGGGGATGACATTTGCCTTGTCCCAACATTTAACAATGGTGACTAATCTGGGTGTAGGATTAACGTCAGATGCGCCAGATGTTCAGCTAGGGGTTAAATTTCCATATCGATTTTAGTAAGACATTTCCCATTGGAAATATTTAGAAATTGTAACTATTCAGGTGCCAATATATAGTACCCGAAGTGAAGCTTTAGTCTTCGTGTGGTTTCATGTTTTGTATACATAAAAACTACTGTCTAAAGTATGGTATCGTCTGGTTAAATGATTCTATTCTCATTTATATCAGAGTGCTTAGGAGTGAGGATTTAATAAGTTCCGAAAGTTTGGCGTAGAATTTTGACTTCACAGGAGTGCTAATAAAATGGGCGCATAGCAAGCTACGCAACTATTTTATTAGTGCTTCTGTGGAGTCAAAAGGCAAGTCAAAACCCGGA
>DAOVVZ010000255.1:0-3872 GCA_030636915.1 Methylomarinum sp.
AAATAAGAAGAAAAAATAAACTGTTTATACTTGCATCTTTTCTAATTGCTTTAACTATTCCTCTTGCAGTATATGCGATACTAAATATTGAAAGTCTAGATACAAGAAATCAAGCTTCACAAGGAGATACAGGATATGCGTCTCTTTGTACAATAACTTTCCCTTATGTTAATCCGGAAACTATAGCGCTTGATAAGACAGTACAGATTCAAGTAGATGCACTGCTCCCTGAAGAGATAATCTCTACGGTTGTATTTTCATGAAATTGTTCAGCTTTATGCCCCATTGATTTACGATGAAAGTAAATCGAATAAAACATAGTGCCAAATACACCAATACCAATGAACACACAGATCCATAAAATCAGCATATGAAGATCATAAACTTCATTACTGAGATCAGTGACCCCCTTCATCAGATTGAGAGTGTAATCCGCATGAGCAGACCCTTGACCTAAAGTCATTAAGGTGAGAGCAGCGAATAGTTGCTTTGTTTTCTTCACGGAGCAGCCTCCTATTAGTAGTTATAAACTTGTATGCGTTATGTTTTTGGTAATTTAAGGCAGGTAAATTGTATAAAACTTACTCTAATACAGCCTTATTATTACAGCCCCTTCCCAAAGGCTATCTTATTTTTTTGTGGTTATCGCAAATTAGCTGGGTAATTCTAACCTATCATCCTTTTCTATTCCAGAAGTGCTGACAATGATTTTTCATAAGTACAAAAAAAGGCCTGTGAAAAATCCATTTCACAGGCCTTTTTTTAAACTATTTTTAGTTAACTATTCAGAGCATCCGCATAAGCAAAATCAAAATTTGGAATATGGCTATCCAGCCAACCTTTAACCATTTGACCCACTTCATCCGTCACATCAGCTTCACCTGCGTGAAATTTCTGTTGTAGGCCAGCACAGATACCAACCAAGGCATCATGCTCTTCTTTATGACGTTCATAACCTGCATATCCTTTAGCTTGCATTTCTTTTTCTTCATGTGCAAAGTGATCAACAACATAAGCAATCAATGCATCTAGTGAATCACCAATTTGTGAGCGTTCAGCACCGCCTATTGCTTCGTCATATAATTTGTTCAACAAATTGAATAGTTCTTTATGCTCATCATCTGCGAAACCCACTTTTGTTGCATATTGCTCAGCAGTCCAAGTTATTAAAGCCATATCATTTCTCCAGATTTGTTTTTTTTATAAAAGGAGCTGCAATTATGCTGAGTTTTTTTATTCACTCTTTGACCTAGATCAATTTTTCTCCATTTATATGATTTACCAACACATCAAACTCCTTTTCCTTTACATATGGCAAAACACCTAACAACGGTGCAGATATTTTGTTTTTTAAGGTGCTGATATTTTCACTTTGCTTGTCCATATCATTATCAACACACATAGCCAACCAACCAGCACACTCAACCCCAGAAGCTTGTATTGCCTGAAAAGTCAGCCGAGCATGATTGATACAACCCAACCGAATACCAACAACCATAATCACAGGTATTTGCAGCGCACTAGCAAGATCAGCAATATCATAATCATCGCTTAATGGTGCTAACCAGCCACCTGCACCTTCCACTATCACTACATCAGCCTTATTTTTTATCTTGTTGAATGCCTGTACAAGCTCATTTAACTGCACAGTCTCATCAATAGCCGCCAGATGCGGTGACACCGGCATTTCAAAAGCATAAGGATTAATCTCACTATACTCTAGCAATAAGGATGCATTTTCTTGCAACAATAAGGCATCTTCATTTTTCAATTGCCCATCAATCCATTCACAACCGGCGGCTACTGGCTTCATTCCTATAACTGTTTGTCCCTGGTGCTTAAAGTAGCGCATTAAAGCAACTGTAGCCCATGTTTTACCAACACCAGTATCTGTACCGGTAATAAAATAGCCTTTTTTCATAATCCTGCCTTCGCACTTACAAAGATCAACTCATAGGTCGCTGGAATCATTCCATTCAGGCGATACCTTTCATAAGATTCAATCATCCTTTGCATGCTGCTCTTGCTGGTTGTTTGTCGGTTGCGACCCGCTAAAACATTATGAGCACCAATACCTTTAAGCTCTCGCATTAGATCTAAAACTGTTTGATAATTTGATTGATAGTGTTTGCTTTCAATCTGTATATCTTCAAACCCTGCTTGCTGTAAAAAAACCAATAATTCTTCAGCTGAATAAAAATCATTTACATGGGTATATTTATCAACGTCAGCCCACGCTTGCTTAAGTTCCTGCAAGGTTGCTGGACCAAAGGTTGAAAAAACCAGCCGCCCTTCTTTTTTAAGCACCTGATTAAAGCCAACAAAAACATCAACCAAGTTTTGACACCATTGCAACGCTACGTTGGAAACTATTTTATCAACCGACTGTTTCTGTAACGGCAAGCTCTCAGCATCTGCACAGATAGCCTGTACCGCATCAACAGCTTGTAACTTGGACTTGGTCATTTGCACCATAGACAAAGCAATATCAATCGCGATCATTTGCTTAACAAATCCCTTAGAAACCGCTTGCTGAGTTAAGAACCCCGTCCCACAACCGACATCAACTATCGTGTGATCAGCGCTATTAATCGCAAACTTAGCCAATAAATCCAGCCCAACCTCTCTTTGTAAGGTTGCCAAACCATCATATGTATTGGCCGCCGAAGCAAACGAATGCCTCACCTTATTTTTATCTATAGAAATAACAGCACTCATACAAAACGTTTTATTATTTCAATCACTTCTGATTGATGCGATAAAAAGGGCACATGCCCTGCGCCCGAAATAATATTTAATTCACAAGCCGGCTGTATTTTTTGTATATCTTGACTTACCTGCACAGGAATTAAGCTATCTTTATCGCCCTGAATAATACTCACTGGCATATTCAGAGCCGTTAAATCTGCTCTTAAATCAGCATTTTTTAAAATATCCAAAGCGCTCTGTAATATATTTTCTTTAGGGGGTTCACAAGACTGTATCGCTATTTTTAATTCTTTTAACAAGGCTTTACCATTTGGCAAGCTATTAACCTGCAACGCTAAAAATCGCACTAAAGTAACAGAACAATTTAAAGAAAGATTATTAGCAAAATCTTCCAGTAACACTGCTTTCATACCAGCCCAATTCTGCTCTGCTACAAACCGGGGGTTACCAGCCAATAGCATTAATGATTCAACTCGCTGAGGAAATCTATTGGCCATTGTTAATGCGACTGATGCACCTAAAGACCAACCTAATACACAAAAAGGTGTTTCAGGTGAAGACTCAATCAAGGCATCACTTATTTGCTCCAGTGTATACGGATCTACAGAATCACTAAATCCGTGCCCAGGCAAATCTAAACACGTCACCTGATAATGTTGTGCCAATTGTTGTGCAAATGACCGCCAAATACCTGTATGCATCGCCCAGCCATGAATTAACACAACAGGCCTACCCTGTCCGTAGACTTCTTTATGAATTTTTATCATGAAATGATGTCATCCAGCGCATCCAGCAACTGATCAACCTGTTGCTGTTGATGATTTGCAGAAAAAGTGATTCTTAACCTAGCCTCACCATTAGGCACTGTTGGCGGACGAATTGCGCTGACTAAAAAGCCTTTGCGCAATAATGCCTCGCTAATTTCAACTGCGCGCTGGCTATCACCGATTAAAATAGGCTGTATTGCAGAGGCAGTTGGCATCACAGACAAACCTAACTGTGCTGCGCCTGAGCGAAAACGCGCCAATAGCTGCATTAATTTATCTCTACGCCAATTTTCTGCGACAAGTAATTTAAGACTGGTTCGTGTGGCTTCAGCAATGGCAGCAGGCAAGGCAGTGGTAAAGACATAGGTTCTGGCCTTTTGAATTAATGTTTCAATT
>DAOVVZ010000328.1:0-3354 GCA_030636915.1 Methylomarinum sp.
CACAGTGATTTACAAGCTGGTTTTTTTGTCTTCCTTATTGCCTTACCTTTATCTTTAGGTATTGCTATCGGTTCTGGTTTTCCACCTTCAGCAGGGATTATTACAGCTGTAGTGGGTGGCTTATTAGTTTCACGCCTTAATGGTTCTTATATAGTCATTAATGGTCCGGCGGGAGGGTTGATTGTGGTTATGCTGGCTGCAGTGGAATCACTCAGCGATGGCGATATAATGTCTGGCTATCGTTATACTTTAGCAGCCGTTATGATTACAGGCTTATTTCAAGTGATTATGGGACGCTTTAAAATGGGGAGTTTGAGTGCTTTTTTCCCCACGCCTGTGGTACACGGAATGTTAGCAGCCATGGGCATTAGTATTATGGCCAGACAAGTCCATGTGATGTTAGGCGCGTCGTCCGAACCAGGTAGTCTTTTTTCATCAATCGCACAAATTCCAAACAGCCTGTTAAATTCCACCCCTGAAATTGCAACCATAGGCTTAATCTCTTTGGCCATTTTATTGTTATGGCCTCTTTTAAAACAAAGCAAGATAGGTAAAATTCCCGCACCTCTCATCGTCTTAATATTGGGTATGGGCTTGGCACAGTTTTTTGGTATCCAGCATGACCATTATCATTTTGGGCAAGCCGAGTTACATGAGCATTTAATCGCCCCCCCTTTTTTAGTGGAGATTCCTACTGACTTTACTGAATACTTTTATCTACCCGATTTTTCAAAGATTTTGACTTTTGAATTTTGGGTGGCAACGATTACTATTTGTATGGTTGCGAGCCTTGAAAGCTTATTGAGTGCTACGGCCGCCGAAAAAATAGACCCTTATAAAAGACCGACTGATTTAGATCGTGATTTATCTGCGGTAGGAATGGGTAACGTTATTTCAGGCTTTTTAGGTGGCTTACCTATGATTGCCGAGTTTGTGCGGAGTTCTGCCAATGTAGAAGGTGGCGCGAAGACAGGTTGGGCTAATTTCTTTCACGGCTTGGTCTTACTGCTTTTTGTAGTGCTATTTCCGCATTTTATTCACAATATCCCTCATGCCTCTTTAGCCGCTTTACTGGTTTTTGTTGGCTACCGTCGTGCAACACCAAAAGTATTTAAAGACGTTTTAGCGATAGGGAAAGATCAGCTGTTTTTATTTGTGGTCACTATTTTAGCGGTGTTAGCTACTAATTTATTGGTGGGTGTATTTTTTGGCGTATTTGTAAAGCTATTACTTCATTTGTCTCGTGGTGTATGGTTGAATAATATGTTTAAAATTCATTTTACAATTAAAGAACAAGGCGATCGTGTTACGGTAACAATTATTGGCTCCGTCTTATTTTCTAATTTCTTGCCACTCAAAAGAGCCGTCGAAAATATAGAACCTGGTAAGAACATCATCTTTGATTTCTCTCAAGGTTATTTAATAGATCATTCAATAATGGTTTTTCTTGATGAATTTAGCGCGCATTATGCTCGCAACGGTTGTGGCTCATGCCGGAAAGTGGGGCATGCCTTAGAGACCTATTCTGATCATGATTTAGCTGTGCGATTAATGACAGCAGATGATAGGAAGTAATAAGAAAATAAATTTGGAATATGGCTATAAGAGTAGTATTCGATAGGTTTTGAGTATCTACTCTTTAAGGCACAGAGTTGCAGATTGGCGATGTTTTTTTATCATTTACCAGTCTATTTTTTTGCTAAGAAATCAGTTTTGAGCTCGTCAATACTGTAAGCCCCTGTTCTTTTACGCGTTACAGTCTAAGATAAATACATGACACTACTCAGGAATTGATTATGTTTCGTTTTATCTTATTCTTTATCCTTGTTTCACCGTTTTCTATTGCATTGGCTGCTCCCTTAACAAAGGACAGCACGCCAGAACCACTTAAACCATGGGTGGATTGGGTTTTGCAAGATGAAGACGCCTATCAATGTCCTTATTTCTACAATAATTTTCAGCAAAAGCAGTGTAGTTGGCCTGGTGATCTCAATTTAGATTTAAAATCAAAGCAAGCTCAATTTACTAGTCAATGGCAAGTTTATAAGGAAAGTTGGATTTTCCTGCCGGGTGATAAAAATTTCTGGCCTCAAAAGGTAACAATCAATAATAAGCCAGCATTGCTTGTGGAGCAGCAGGGTAAGCCAGGTATTAAATTAGCTGCTGGTTCATATTTGATTAAAGGTGAGTTTTTTTGGGATAGGATGCCCGAAAGTTTGGCGATTCCTGAAAATACGGGAATATTAAGCTTGAGGATTAATGGCAAAGCTATTGCTTATCCCTCTATCAAAAGGAATATGGTTTGGCTAAAAGAAAGTGATATAGGTGATAAAAAACCGGTAAGTGTAGAAAATAAGTTAGACCTACAGGTTTTTAGAAAAGTGGATGACAATGTTCCCTTGCAACTTGTTACCTTTCTTGAGTTAGATGTTTCTGGTGATCAGCGTGAGATCACATTGCCCCATACCTTGTTAGCCCAATTTATTCCGATCTCCCTAAAAAGTCCTTTGCCTGCCAGAATTGAACCTAATGGTGATTTACTGGTTCAAGTGCGTCCTGGTCGCTGGCATATAGAGCTGAATGCCAGACACCCAGAGCCTTTATCTCAGCTAACATTGTCTGTCGAGGATAAGCTGTGGCCTGAATCAGAGATTTGGTCTTTTAAGGCGCAGCCTTATCAACGAGTGGTTGAAATTAATAATCTAAAAGCCATTGACTCTAGTCAAACCAATATGCCTAGACAATGGAGAAACTTACCTGCCTATTTGGTTAAGCAAGGTGAAACCATGGCTTTTAAAGTGATTAGACGGGGTGATCCCGAGCCAGAACCCAATCAATTAAAGTTAAATCGACAATTATGGTTGGATTTTGATGGAAAAGCCTACACCGTTGCCGATAGCATTAACGGAAAAATGACCAAAGGCTGGCGACTTAATGCATTGCCTGAAACACAAGTTGGACAAGTTAAACTTAATGGCCAGAATCAATTAGTGACTCGCTCTGTAGATACCAATAAAAAAGGTGTTGAAGTGAGAAAAGGTAATGTCAATTTACAAGCAGATAGTCGTATCAATGGTGACATCAGTCATATCAGCGCAGTGGGTTGGGAACAGGATTTTTATCAGGTTAAAGCAGAGTTAAATATTCCTCCGGGCTGGCGTTTATTGGCAGCGAGTGGTGTGGATAATGTACCTAATAGTTGGGTTGCACAATGGACATTACTGGATCTGTTTTTGGTGTTAATAGCTTCACTAGCAATCAGTCGATTATGGACGGTGTATTGGGGTGTTTTTGCATTGATTAGTTTGAGTTTATGTTGGCATGAAGCTCAATCCCCGCATTTTATCTGGCTGA
>DAOVVZ010000334.1:0-3314 GCA_030636915.1 Methylomarinum sp.
ATTTAGATAATAACTTTTCCATCATTTGATTTTCATATGTTATTGTATTTAAAAACAGTGATTCTGTGAGCAAAGTTCTGGTTTCTTCTGCAGATAGCTGATTCAAAATATGTTCGATTTGTTGTTGATATTGCCAATAAAAAAATCGTTAGCGGACAGATGTTTAAAAATGGAACGACAGAGTATGTTCATGGAGAGTTGCTAGATGATGTGCTTCATCTCTATGGGCAAGCTGGGGAGCATTTTACGGTAATTATTCCAAAGTAATTATCAAATCATTCTGTATTTCTGCTGAGTGGTTAAAATAATTTCGTCAATTTGGAAGTGAGGCCTTTGCCTCGCTTGACTTATGCGGGACTAAAGTTCCACTTCAATTTTGTCTTGCCCTTAGGGTTTGACTATATCCAAGGAAAAGTCAGCATTTTTGGAGGAATTCAGTTCGCAAAAGCTCTTTGTTTGATAAGGGTTAGGGAAAAAGCAATAAGTTTTCCTACAGAGTTTATTGTTACAATTTTTATATAATTCTAGTTAAAACGAAACGTAAAGGCGATGAGATGAAAAAATATTTTAAACATATAAAGCTATTGAAGATATTTTGTTGGAATAGTTTGTTTTTATTATTGACTAGTCATGTTAACGCATCAGAATGTGGCGTACTTCAGTTGCAAAATAATAGAAGTTCTGGCGTCAGTGTGATTAAAAATAAATGTACAGAATCTCCCGATATTTCAATAGGTACAGTTTTTGAATTATCAGGAAAAGGTAGACTTTGGCTAAAGTCAATTCCATCTGAATTTATGAGCCCTGAGTTTCAAATGATATGTCAGAATAGAACAGGCAATATTTTACAATTAGAGTTTTCAGATATGCTATCTCCGTGGCTAAGTCAGGCTAAATTGAATAATTGTAGTGGCTGGATTGATAATAAATTAAGCTGTGAAGGACCGATAGGGAAGAAAAGAGGCCTTTATTGTGTTTTATCATTTGTTCAACCGCTAACAGGGAGTCAGTCAAAACAAATTGAGAGAACAACCTCTGTCAAAATGCGTGACATAAAAAAAATGATTCAGGGTAAAGGTTCTTTCGAAACGATTGATAAACAACAAATGATTGCAGTGATAGAGCCTGAACTTAGGTTATGTAAAAAACTGAACCGAACAACACAGGGTATAAATGCTACCTGGAGTGTTCATGCTGCTGAAGTGACTGAAATAAGTGTCAATTTAATTGGTGATACGAATGACGATGTTTTGTCTGAATGTGTAGAAACAGTTATTAAAACCTTTTCATTTCCTAATGCTTCTGAGAAAGTGATATTTAACAGTACTTTTTAAAAAAAAACAGTTAATGCAGGGTTTAACAACTATTAAGAGAAGCATACTCATATTTTGTACATGTAGTGCATTTTTAACAGGTGTGTTTTTTGATTATAGTTTTGATAAAAAACTGGATTATTGGATTCATGATTCAGCCGTCGTTTTTCAACATAGGACAGAATGGAAACATTCTGGCATTGTTGTGCTTGATGATGGTGTCCCCTACAGCGTGGGAAGAAAGCAAGCGTTACCTTTGTTTGCAAGAGCAACCGAACGGCTGATTGAGGCGGGAGCAAAAGGTGTGTTTCTTGATGCCAGGATCTCAAAAGAAATAGAAGGTAGAATGCCTTATGCCCAGTGTATTGAGAAAGATGGCTCTGTGCAATGGTCAATGCCGGAATGTTCCCGTTCTAAAGAGAGTCAATGCCTTATAAATAATAGTGAGTTAGGTAATGCGCCTTTGAAAATGAATCAGGGTGCAATTAGGTCTTTTTCTATTGCACCCTATCTGGATGATATGAATGGCTTACCTGATTTTCTATTATTTGGCTGGGAAGCTGCAGAAGCAATACCTCCAGAAGGATTGGCTGTGAGTGATCGTCTGGTAACCCTTGATAGTCCTATCGCAAGATGGTTAGACTTAAGTGAAGACCATGCTGTTCATAAGTTAGTAGCGCTCAGCCAAGCCGGAAAAAATTTAGAACAATATGGAATTAAGCCATCAGATGACCTGTGTGATTCTAAATATCCTTGTCGTCAACTACGCCTGAGTTTCCCAAAGTATAAGGTTGAAATGCAAGGTAAACGGCTAATTTTACCTGTTAGTCTTCTGGCTTCTTGTGATAATAGCCTTGCTTTGAAAACGGCAGCCTTATTGAAAAATAAAGTCGTGGTACTGCAAACAACAGCGCCGAATGAGTCTACTGACTTAGTGATTACCGCGATGACAACCGCATTATTTGGACCTGGACTTATGACCCCTGGCGCACAATATGTCATTGATGCTGTTGAAACACTATTAAATCAAGATGCTCCGGAATCGCCCACCTATTCAATAAAAATTATATTGTTTGTTTGTGTTGCCATTATGACTGTATTGGTAGGCATGTTTCTAACACATATATTTTTGTGGTATTTGGGGCTATTTATATTTATTGGTTTAAGTTTATTATGTTTTTTTAATCCCATTATTCAGCTTTGGCCAGTCGTTGCCACTATGCTGGTGTATGTAATCGGAGCGGGTCAAATTGTTTTTGTACATTTAACGGTAGGGTTTAAAGAAGGGTATTTAGTAAGGAAATACTTGCCCGAACAGGTTCATGTCATGTTATTGTCATTAAGGGAAAATGAGTCGTTTAAAAGTAAACGCTGTCATGTTGTTGTCTTAATGAGTGATTTGGCAGGGTATACAACAGTCACAGGATTATTAAAACAGCCTGAGTTGGTTTTGGAACTAATGAATGACTACCTGGAAGAAACTTCATTTGTGTTACAGAAGAAATATGATGGTATTTTAGAAGCTTATGTTGGCGATATGGTCTGTTACTATTGGGACGAAAGTAATGAACAAGAGCGGCTTCAAATATATACAAAAGCGTTGTTAAGCGCTATCGAATTGCGAGAGTTACAAAAGCAGTTCTTTTTAACTTTACAGCAAAGATATAAAAATAAAATTGATGCTGAGTCGCTACAAAAAATCAATAGTATTATTGATGCAGGTATCGGAATTACTACGGGTAATGTGGTTATGGGGGATTTGGGTCCAAAGTATGGTATTAAAAAATTTGGAATTCTAGGGGACCCACTAAATCTAGCGGCTCGGATAGAAAGTTTAACCCGTTTTTTTAATACTGATATTATTATTGCAGGTGATTTATTACAGGCGATTGAAGCTTCGGGTTTAGTGGTTAGACGGTTAGGAATGTTTAAAGTAAAAGGCAGAGTGTTGCCCGAAACACTTTATGCTTTGGGATATTCAGCTGAGCAACGTTTTGAAGC
>DAOVVZ010000080.1:0-6299 GCA_030636915.1 Methylomarinum sp.
ATATCTCATATCTCATATCTCATATCTCATATCTCATTCTTTGGGTTTGATACATCTTTCTTCCTTGCGTTTCATTCTTTTCGTAATAAAACAAAATCACTGCCCATAGTAAATGAAGTAGGCTCCTGAGCTGCACCCAAGTATTTCTTTGAAAAAGAGGGAATAGTTTCAGTTGAAAAATCCGACAATTCATGGGCACTGATTTTATGGTTTTGTGGTTTTAAATCGGCTTTTCCTCCCATTCCTTCTGAGACAACATAAGTAAATAAACCATGACCTAAATCACTTAACTCAGCAGCCTCCTGATCTTTCCTGGTGGCTGCCAACACAACTACACCAACCGACTTGCTTAACCCTCGACTAAAATGTCTTTGCGTATCCTGTAATTTGCGAAATGCTTGCAAACCAGCACCGGAGTAACACGCATCCACCATGACCATGACATGTTGAACTTTCGAGTTAGTTAATATTTTCTGAATCTCTTTTGCAGATATTCCAACCTGGGTATAGTAATCCTGATTATCCTGTAACATGGCTTCATGGGGTAAATAATACCATTCGCCATTCACAGCCAAACCATGACCCGCTAAATAAAGAACCATTACATCATTTTGAGAATAGTTATTTATTTCATTTAACTGCTTAAAAATACCTTTTTTGGTTGCCTCATTATCACGTAAATCATGATGAACCACTTCATCATAGACAGCCAACTGACTCTTTCTAAAGATATTTGATATTTCAGTCGCATCAGCCACACTATAGTCTAGGTTTAACCGGGAATCTCTGTACTTATTTATTCCAACAGTTAATACATGTAAGGTACTTTTTTGTTTTTTACCTTCAAAATCAACAGCCAATTCATCCGAATGACCTTCGATTCCCATATCGTTTGTTGCTATCACTTTAAAGGTGTTTTTCCCTACGGTAGGCAATAATTGATAATCTACCGTCTTCCTGATTAATTTATCGTTGCTTTCTTGCCGACGATTAATCACCGCAGTTGGCACAACAACCTTTCCATTATGATAAAAATTTATCTCATCAACACCGCCACCTAAGCCCTGCGCCTCAACACGAATGGTTATTGGTTTTGCTGCCGTTCTATTATCATCAGGAATTACAATAACAACATCGGGTGGTAATTTGATCCCTTGCTGCACTGCTTTCAGATTTTCATTAATGAAATTTTGATCATCTAAATGACTTGCCAACAAACCGGGTTCATAATAAGAGCCAGAAAAATGATCTATAGGTAATTCTTTTTCTTCCGTTTCCCAGGAAACATTTTTCATACCTTTTTCTGAACTATCAAAGCGTCCTTTATTATCAACAATTGTCCAGCCTGTTTTAGTCGAAATTAATTTAAGTAATTCATTTGCTGTACTTACATCAAATAAATGTAACACGCCTTTTTTATCTGCCGCAATTAACTGTTTCCCCTTATTAATAAATTGCAAATAAAAGAACGCTTTATCAGACTTTACCTCGATCAACCTTTGCAAGGTATTTGCATCAAAAATTTGTATACCACCCTCTTCTATCGCAATCGCTAGTCGCTCTAAATCTTTACTAAAGACAACCGTTAAAAGGTCTTTGTCTATTTCCCTTTTCAGCTCATTTGCATTTTTAATATCAATAAGTTGCAGCACATTATCTTCATCAAAGGAAGCAACACCACCATAGATATCACTTACCCAAAGCCCAACAATATCATCAGACTGTTTCGGTAATGCAGCTATCTTTTCCCCCTTATCTATACTCCAGCGATCAACAAAACCATCATTCCCTGCAACAACAACTGTCATTCCATTGCTTTCAATTTTTACAAATTTCAAATCATCATCGTAAGGTGTCTTAATCGTTGTCTTAATGGATAATTCATTTAAATCCAAAATAACAACATTTCCATTTTCATAAGCAACAGCCAATAACGACTCATCTTTAGATACCGATAAAAAAACAATCTTTTCCTTAATAAGGTTAAGCTGTTTTACCCGTTTTCCGGTATAAACATCATAGACATCAATCCCCCCGTTTTCATTACCTAACAAGGTAATATTTAAAGAAGAAATACTTACAACCTTGGATACATTTTCTCTATCAGGCCTTATTGTAGGTCTTTGAACACCTTGTTTTGCATCCCAAATCCTTACCGTATTATCATCATGCAACAACGTAAAAAACCTGGAATCTACAGAAATTGAAAATTCTTTAACCTCACCCGATTCATTACGTATTTTTAACTGGGGCAACAAAATTCTGTCTGCTAAATTTTTAGCGATATTATCGCTAATAGTTCGCGCTATCTGACTCCCAATATGCTGAGAAGCAAAAATATTTACGCCTCCTGCAGAAACAACAGTTATCTTTGCGAGAAGCAAAACTGTAAAAAACAAAACTATCCAGCGACATTTCATGACTTTCGCCTCCTTCCCCATACAAAAAACCCCCGTACAAATGAATGTACGAGGGTTCTAATACAAACCAAATTAACGATTTGAGTTTATAATGCCAAGCTTAGATTTAACCCGACCGTATGAAAATCAACATCCTCATTATTGACATCAGTCCGGTATTTAAGCCCTACCGATAAGTCTTTTGATACCGAATAATCAACGCCTGTACTCATATAAAGCACGCCATCATCTTCACCATCTTCGGTTTCAACATACTCATATAAAGCACCACCATAAAATCTTAGGCCTTTACTAATAATATAGCCAACTTCTGTATCGACTAAATAAGTCCATTCATCCTGATCATTATCAAGTCCAATACCATTACCCGCATCAAAAGAATCATCAGTATGTCTGTAACGCCCACCGGCTCTACCTTTCATAAACCAGTTATTAATAGATTTCACGCCATTAATAGTCACTTCGGTTTTATATTCATCAGTATCTTTATCATTATTAATACCCACTACATCTGGCTCAGTCCTTGTGTAGTTATAACTGGTAGTTGCTGAAAGAAAAATGTTTTTGCTTAAAACAAAAGCCACATAAGGTGTTACATCGACCGTATGTACATCGCCTTGACTTCCAATCCCACCTACTTCGTTTTCTGTATAAGCATAACTCGTTGTCAAGCCAACAAATAAATTACCGAAACGTTTGTCCACACCGGCTGTAAATTGATAAATATCATCATCACTTTGTGCCGATATTCCATCATTACTTATTTCAGTCCATGATACATTTGTCCAAACAGCATCTAGTATAGAACCTTTATCAGCTGAAGCAGCCAACGGGGTTTGACCTAAACTGGCCGTATACATCGCATTTTCTTCCGATAAAAGCTGATTGGAAACCCTATTAAAAATATTACTACTGATTTGTCTCGCAATATTCCGTTCACGTTCTTCTTCAATAATATGATCCTCATTAAATCCAGGTGATTGCGCCATAACATGGCCCGAAAATAATGCACTGACAAGAGCAAAAAGCCCTAACTTCTGATATTTTTTGTTCATCTCTGCTCCAGAATTAACTACCTTAATGTATAAGGTTAGTATAATCCGACCATACAAAAAAGCAACAAAATTAGAAATAAAACAACAAATGATCACCCATTTCAACCTGCTTTCTATCCACAATCCCCGCATTAATTTCTAACATATAGACAGCAGGTCTGGTCGAGTCATAAATTTTGCAAGGTTCTTTAAGGCAAGGCGGCACATTTTTAAGAATTGAAACAATTCTTCCTTTTGCCGACAAAAAAATAATATCCAATGGAATCAACGTATTTTTCATCCATACCCTTTGCACTTTTTCTTGATTAAAATCAAACAACATCCCTCTATTTATTTCCAAATTTTCTCTAAACATTAGCCCAATCTGTCTTTGCATTTTAGTCCTTGCAACTTCAACAGCTATAGTCAAATGTTGCTCAGGAAAGACAACTTTTCCAACACCAAATTTTTCATATTTCTGCTCAGCATATCCATTTGTCATTGTAAAAATAATAGCAAAAACGATAAATATATATTGTTTCATTTTTCACTCACCTTTTATCAAGTTATTTCTCAATAATGTAACGTCTCATTATTCACCGGCAACGACGTGCAAAGTCATTATGATTCACACAGAGAACACGAAGAACAGCCTTGTAAAACAGATGATACTGTTCTTACTCGGTGTTTTCATGCCGGTAGATAATGAGAAGTTACTCAATAATACGTAATATTGCTGGCCATTCATCTTCCCAGCAACATGAATGATCTGTTTCAGCTAACTCATAATATTTTGCATTCTTCTGGCTATCCGCATATTCATTGATAATAAATGCAGGCACGATGTCATCGTCTTGTCCGGCAAAATGAAACTGCTCGACCTGTTCATTCAATTTAGTTTCATCTGCCGGATTTAAAGACTCTTTTAATGCAGAATACCCATGAAATTGACTCCATGCCGTCACATTTAAATTTGCTGATACCGTCACTACTTTCATTAGATTTTTTATCTTATCAGCCATTAACATCGCAATACTTCCACCACCACTGTAGCCAATAAGCACAACATCATTAAACTTATGCCTTGTTAACCAGGTATTTAAAACAGAAGCCATACTATCGACGACTTCTTTAGAATAGCGATGCGATGTCCAAAATTTATTATGGCACTCAGAGCTATGGTTTAAACCGTAATAACAAGGTCTTCCGAGCAAAATTGCAGCTTGCTTATCTTGAGCCATTAATCGCAATATCAATGGATTCCTAGCAGTTGGATCAACAGCTATCCAACGATTTCTTTCCCACGGTGTACCATCACCATCCAAATAAACATGCAGCGTTTTTCGTTCCATTAAGGGGGTAGATGAATAAACTTTATGTTGAAACTGTGCTGAAGCAATAATTTCCGCTTTAAAGTCCAGTTCAAGTGCTGTCTCTGCAAAACGCTGAGCAGGTGTTGCGCACCCTACCAAACTAGCAGCAATAATCAGCAAAATAATTTTATTCACTTCAACATCCTTTGTTTATAATCAAAATCCATATTTTTCACCACCAGTGCACAAAAATCATTTTCATTAAGGTCTACATCCTGTATTTTCCAATCATTTGCTACCCCATAGCGATCAGGGATATTTACAAAACACGCATGATCATCCGGATCAATCACACATTGATCTAACCCCAACGCAATGCCTCGCCCAACCGCTTTCACAAAAGCTTCTTTTCTTACCCAAAAACGATAAAACATTTGTACTTTTTTGTCCTCAGGCAAAGCAAACCAATATTGTCTTTCTTGTTCTGAGAAACATTTATTGACTAGGCCAGAAAGGCTTTTTCTTTCTTTGTATTGCTCTAAATCAACACCAACTTCACTAAAGTTAGTGATGGCTACTACAAATTTATTACCAGTATGCGATAAGTTAAAATAGACAGGGTTATTAGCGATAAAGGGCTTGCCATGCTCAGCTGTTTTAAGCTCGATTTTATCTTCTGCAATATCCAGATATGACGCTAGTATTTCTCTTAATGCGCCTCGCGTTTTAATATACTTTCTTTGTAGTTCTGGTCTAGTAAATGTTTGTGCTTTCTTTTGCTCTTCCTGATTAAGTAAAGACCAATACCTTTGATCTTCAATCCCTTTAGATAAGCACGTATCAGACAAAATATCCCCGTGCCATATTTCAACAAAATGTCCATTCACTATTAATACTCCTTAACAAGATGCGCTGCAATTTAATAGCCTTACGCTTACAGCATGACCATGCTACCTAATCAACGCCATTCCTTCCCCTCGCGGGTCAGACGCTGCCGATAATTCATTGGTTTTTTTATTTAATAGCACGCCCTGCATATTGCCATATCGGTATCGCACTTCTTTAAATTTATGGCCTAACAAAGATAAACCTTCAAGTTCATCATTAGTCATCCCACCTTTCTCATATTGAATCAAATCGGGGATATATTGATGATGAAACCTTGGTAACTGCACCCAAGACTCAGGGCCTTTACCTTGTGCAAAATCTAATGCCGCTAATAACACCATAGAGATAATTCGACTACCACCAGGCGTACCCAGCACCGCGATACGACTATCATCTTCAATAAAGGTAGGTGTCATACTGGATAACATACGTTTACCCGGTTCTATTGCATTAGCCACGCCACCGACTAAACCATAACCATTCATTGCCCCAGCTTTACTTACAAAATCATCCATTTCGTCATTTAAAAGCACACCCGTGCCTTCAGCCACAAAACCCGAACCAAAAGGAAAATTGACACTCAATGTAGCAGCCACCCGATTACCGTCTTTATCGATAATAGAGAAATGCGTGGTATTTCTACC
>DAOVVZ010000110.1:0-5760 GCA_030636915.1 Methylomarinum sp.
AGAAATAGAAGTTGCAGATATTGCTTTGTGTTATGCCGAAGGTATTGCCTGGGGTGATTTGAAAAATGTCATGTTTGATAAGATTAATGAGGTAATAACGCCATCAAGAGAGCGCTATCAAGCATTAATGGAAGCACCTGAACATATTGAAGAACAATTACAAGAAGGCGCGGCTAAGGCAAGAGAAATCAGTAAGCCATTTATGCAAGCTATACGTGAGGCGGTCGGTATTTCTCATATCACTAAGTGAAAGAAATAAGCTTTAGTGCTTGGCTGGTTCAAGCGTTTGAACTGGCTAACAAGCGACCTGTTGTTTGGTTGGGGAGCGTTTTGTTTTTGGCTGTACTGATGCCATTAGCTCGCGTTTCTTTAGCCTTGGGAATTCTGTTTTCTATTAGTAGCTTATTTATTGGTGTAGGCGTTGTTGATGCAATACATAGAGAAACTGAATCACTATGGGCTGCGATCAAAAAACAAATTCCTTTAGCCTTGGTGTTGGCGGTTATCTTAATGATTTTCTGGTTTGTCTTTAGGCTATTTGCCAATATTAATTCTGGTGAGATGGAGAAAATCCTACAATTTTTCTTTTATTGGGAATTAACAGAAGATAATTTCCAAGGAAAAGTGTTTCGGCAGTTGATTGTTTGGTTGTATTCAGCGGCTATTGTGGCTTTAATTTTTGTTTTGTTAATGCTGAATAGTTTTGGCAGCTGGTTTAGTTATCCGTTGATGGCATTTAAACAATGCAGTTGGGGTGAGGCAAGAGAGCTGGGCAAACAAGCTAGTTCAGAAAATGCCTCAGCCATGTATAAATTAACAGGCTTTTTATTGCTTACCGCTTTTGTTGGCATGGGCTTAATTCCTTTGTTAACCCCACTTTTTTATATGTTGGTTTCTACGCTAATGTATGTTTCTTATCACGATATTTTTGTTAAAAAATAACCTTTCGCTCGCTACGTGTAATAAATATGAATGATTTTATCCCAGGACAACGCTGGATTAGTAATACTGAATCTGAATTAGGTTTGGGCTTGATTTTAGATGTCAATTTTAATCGGGTGACGGTGTTGTTTTTGGCAACGGGTGATAAGCGTGTTTACGCTAAAGATAATGCCCCTTTAACACGTGCGCAGTTTGCTGTTAATGATGTTATAGAGTCTACTGAAAATATTAAATTAACAGTTAAAGAATTAATTACTCAAGATGGATTGATTATCTATCGCTGTGATGATGATTTAGGCGAGGAGACGCTTCTAGAAGAAATGGATTTAAATCATCATATCCAATTTAATAAGCCGCAAGACCGTTTGTTTACTGGACAAATTGATCCGTCCGCCTGGTTTTTATTACGCTATGAAACCTGGCGTAGGCAGCAGCAGCATCAACAGTCAGCTGTTAAAGGTTTGCAGGGTGCAAGAGCGTCTTTAATTGCCCATCAGCTATATATCGCACATGAAGTGGCAAGTCGGGGTGAACCTCGTATTATGCTGGCCGATGAAGTGGGCTTGGGTAAAACCATTGAAGCGGGTTTGATCCTGCAACATCGTTTAATCAATGGATTAAGTCAGCGACAGTTGATTATTGTGCCAGAAAGTTTGCTGCATCAATGGTTGGTGGAAATGTTAAGGCGTTTTAATCTACGCTTTAGTATTTTTGATGAGGCACGTTGTGTCGCAACCAATGAAGCTAATCCTTTTGTGACAGAGCAATTAGTATTGTGTTCACAAGGCTTTTTTTCTGATTATCCACAGCGACAATTGCAAGCATTAGAAGCTGGTTGGGATATTGTGGTGGTTGATGAAGCACACCACCTGGAGTGGAATGAGCAAAGCCCTAGTTCGGATTATCTTTTTGTAGAACAATTAGCGGTGGCTACACCGGGTTTGGTTCTATTAACAGCAACACCAGAGCAATTGGGTAAGGAAAGTCATTTTGCTCGCTTACGATTATTGGACCCAGATCGCTTTTATCAATTTGATCAATTTTTAGCAGAAGAAGAATTGTTTGAGCCGGTTGCTCATGCGGCCAGGTTGTTGATTTCTGGTGATGTGATTACTGAAAAAGAACAGCAAAGTCTGAAAGCCTTATTACAACAAGATCACGTCGGTGCATTGTTAGAGAAAGTGAATGACCAGGATGCATCAGATAAAGCACGGCAAGAATTGATCGAGCTGTTGCTAGATCATCATGGTACAGGGCGAATTTTATTTAGAAACTCCAGGCAAACCGTACAAGGTTTTCCTGAGCGAGAAAGCTATGGCTATGCTTTACGAGGTGAAGCGGCATCAACTTTAGAAGATGATCCTTATTTTCTATGGTTGCAGGATAAGCTGGCTGATTTAAATGAAGCAGGGGAAAAAGCCCTGTTAATTTGTCGGCAAGCTGAAACCGTTATTCAATTGGAGAAAACCTTAAAAACTCGAAAAGGGATTGCGACTGCGGTTTTTCATGAAGGCATGAGTATCGTGGAAAGAGACAGGGCGGCGGCTTATTTTTCTGATGAAGAAAGCACGGTTCCGTTATTGATTTGTTCAGAAATTGGCAGTGAAGGCAGAAACTTTCAGTTTGTTCATCATTTGATTTTATTTGATTTACCCGATAATCCTGATTTGTTACAGCAACGCATTGGGCGACTGGATCGTATTGGACAGAAACATATTATTCAAATCCATATTCCTTACCTGCTTAATAGTGTTCAGCATGTGTTGTATCGCTGGTATGAAGAAGGTTTTAATGCATTTCAGCATAACTGCTCTGCGGCATCACAAGTTGCAGCTCAGTTGGCAGATACGTTATCGGCTAATCTTGAGCTGATTGATCAAACAGCACTTGATGATTTTATTGCTAAAACGCAGCAGTTGAATCAGAAAATAGAGCAGGAAATGCATAATGGACGCGATCAATTGCTGGAATTGAATTCATGTCGCCCTGAACAAGCACAGGTATTGATAGATCAACTCAATATAATTGAGCGGAACAGTACGTTGTGGGCTTATATGGAAGCGATGTTTGATTGTTATGGTGTGGATGTGGAATATCATTCGGCAGATTGCCATATACTGAGGCCAAGTGAAAATTTACGGGTTTCTTATTTTCCGATGCTGCCTGATGACGGTGTCACTGTCACTGTTAATAGAGATATTGCATTGGCGCGTGAGGATATGCAGTTTATCACTCAGGAACATCCTATGGTGATGTCGGCGATGGATTTGGTACTATCCAGTGAAACAGGCAATGCAGCATTAAGTGTGATTAAGCACCCAGAGCTAAAAGCCGGTCAATTCTTGCTGGAATTGTTGTTTGTAGTTGAGTGCTCAGCACCTGCTTATCTTAAAATTGGCCGGTTTTTGCCTCATACGCCGATTCGTATTCTTATAGACCAGAATAAACAGGATTTGAGCGATACTATTAGTCACCAAAGTATGTTTGAAACCGGTAATAAGTTTGATAAAGATCAGATTGTTAACTTTATCAGTAGTCAGCGTAATCATATTAATGACATGATTAAAACAGCGGAAGCCGCCGCGAATCAAAACATGCAATCTTTGATTGAGATGGGGAATGCGGAAATGTTATCAACCTTAACGCACGACATTAAGCGTTTGGTTAGGTTGCAAAAAATAAATCCTAGTATTAAAGAACAAGAAATTGAACAACTGAAAGAGATGGCTATGTTGTCCCACGAGAATATTTTGCAGGCACAATTAAGGTTAGATGCAGTGAGATTTGTTATTAGTAGTTAGTTGTCAGCCTGATAAGTTCAGGTAAGTTACTAACAAAAGACTTATTCACACAGACATCACAGAGAATAGCTTTGTAAAAAAAGTTTTTTGTTCTTTTCTTTGTGTGTCCGTTGTTACGGCTAGTACTTTAGCGTTAATTCAGGCCCTTTTTGAGTCAGCTCTAAATGTTTCATAAAACTCATGCCCAGTAATATTTCATTACCTGTCATGTGAGGGTTGATTGAGGCGCGAATGTTCTTAAGCTCAATGGCACCGATACTGATGGAACTGAGTAGGGTGTCATAAACAGTAATAGTGCCATTAGCTGTTCGGCTTTGTGAGGGATAGCCTTTTTTTAGCTGTAGTTGTTGTGCAATGGGTGCGGGGATACTAACCAGGGTTGCGCCGGTATCAAGTAAAAAAGTGACAGGTGTCTGGTTTATTTTACCGTTAGCAACATAGTGGCCATAACGATTTTGCTTGAGTCGAATTTCAGCCGTTTCATTGTTCAATGTGCTAGAAACATCCTGGTTAGGATTGTTCTGTTGCTCAAGATAATGATTAAAGCCAAATGATAGAATGGCTAATAATAATAGCCAGGCGAGATAGATCATTCCTTGGCCTATTCTTGAGCTACTATCCTGTTTGTTCATTACTACTTTCTTGTACTAGAACCCAAGGCTTAACAACGACAGCCCAGACAGTTGACTCTTGTTCAAACCACTTTAAAGCCTGTTGATCAGAAACGGGGGCAACCTTTTGTTTTTTTAGCCATTGTTCAACCTGGTCTTTATTGTCTATGGAAAACTGATACGCTACCTCGACTAAATCAATTTCTGGACTGACAGATATCGCTAAGCCACTGGCAAAAAAACGTTGCAATTCATGCCAGGGTATTTGAGACGTTTCCAGATTTATTTCGTTTTTGTTCATTGGGTGGTGATGTTATTAAACTGAACTGTTATTCTATCGTAATAATTATAAAAACCACAAAGAGGAGTTATTAATGGCATTGTTTGATGCGTACAAGAAAAAATCGACTTTAAAAGCTGCAAATAAGCAAACAACTAAAGCACGTGCAAATGAGGGGGCAAAAGCTGATCAATTGTTTATTAGTGCATATCAAGGTTTTGCAGATATCGTTAAAGGAGATTTGGTTGTAGGTGAGGCCTTGTATAACTGGGGTTTTGCATTGTTACACCAAGCAAAAACAAAGGGTGAAGAAGAGAGTGTTAAACTTTATTTAGATGCTATTTCGAAGTTCAATTTTTGTTTGCTGATTGTACCTAATCATTTAGGTGCAGCGATTGATGGGGGCGTGGCTTATATGGATTTGGCTCGGATATTGAGCGTGGATGCCAGTGATGAGCTTTATGATTTAGCAAAAGAATTTTTTGATAATGCAGAAAGAATTCAGCGAGGCAGTGCGGCTTATAATTTGGCCTGTATTTGTGGCTTACGTGGGGAAGAAGAGGCTTGTTTAGAAGCGCTTGAATTATCAAAGGAATGTGGCAGTTTACCGCGTGCTGACGATATTACTAGTGATATAGACTTGGTGAGGGTGAAAAAATCACCGTGGTTTGCTGAGTTTATGGAACGCGTGACAGCAGAACCAGAGCCTGAGGTTATCGATGAGTCTGTGCCTGTTTATGATAATGAAGGTAATATTACCAATAACAAGAAAAAGAAAAAGCCGTTAGAGTATGAAGTTGATGGCGTGGTTTATGACGTGGAAGGTAATGTTCTTCGAACAATAGAGCCGGAAGACAGTATTGAAACAACAGAAACAGTAGAAACAGCAACTGGTTCCTTAGATGAGGCGTTGAAAACAGAACATGTGGCTACTGGAGATAATGAGGAAGAGAGTGAGGTTAAAAAGCAAGCTGAGGAGTGACCGCGGGAAGCCTTTTATGATGATGTGTGGTATTTTGACGTGATGGCGTGACTTAAAATGGCTTGAACTTTTTTAATACCCATTTTTCGAGTTAACTCAATATTTCGCTCTGGAATTTGTTCAGGATTTGGGTATGATTTTAAT
>DAOVVZ010000085.1:0-6106 GCA_030636915.1 Methylomarinum sp.
CACAGCTTTCATCACCTAAAAAATTACCCAAGGACAACAGGTTAATACCGGTCACTTTAAGTTTGGTAGCCGTAGGTAATGTTTTATAATCAGCCATGCCATGACCACTCAAATGATTGGCGCAGACTTTCGATTGCTCAAACAAGGGAGCCACTAGGCCAAAGGTTGCACCACGATGTTGAATGCATTCGCCGACTGCATAAATACTGGGATCATAAGATTGTAGATTATCATTAACGACAATGCCGCGTTCACAATGAATTTTAGCTGTCTGAGCTAACTTTATGTTCGGTCTTACGCCTATTGCCGTAATAAATAAGTCACATTTCAGTTCGCTGCCATCTTCAAAATGAACAGCTGTAATATGGTTGTGATCATCAGCAATAAGCTTCTGCGTTCTTGCTGGCATTTTGAAGTGTATACCTCGTGCTTCTAGAGCTTTTTGTAGCATGCCGCCAGCTTGCTTATCCATTTGTCGATTGAGTAACACTGGATTACTATGAACTACCGTTACATGCATTCCACGTAATACTAATCCATTAGCGGCTTCAAGCCCCAACAAACCACCGCCCAGTACCACAGCTCTTTTATGGCTGCGACTATATTCAAGCATAGTGTTCACATCCAATATGTCGCGAAAGCTAATCACGCCTTGTATGGTTTTTCCTGGAATATCAGGAAAAACTGGTTTAGATCCAGTGGCTATCAGCAATCGGTCATAAACTGCCTGAGTACCATCTTTGGCTATAACATATTTTCGGCTACGATTAATTTCTACAACCGTTTTATCATCACCCGCATGTAATAAAATATTATGATCAAGATACCATTGGCGATCATTAATAATGATATCTTCAATGCTTTTTTCACCACTGAGTACCGAAGACAGCATAATACGGTTGTAGTTTCCATGGGGTTCAGCACCAAACACAGTGATTTCGTACTTATCAGCTGAGGCTGATAAGAGTTCTTCAACGGTTCTAATGCCAGCCATACCATTACCAATAACGACTAGACGTTGTTTCATAGGCGAGTAATTAAAGTAAAAAGTTATACGGAGAAATAAAAGTTATATATTCTTAAATCTTGGGGAAAAGTTAACCTATTGACTTTCTAAACAAGAACCTAGTTCCAAGCTAAGATCAATATAGTCCTAATTTAGCTGGGTTTTAATTAAGAGGGCAACAAAATCTGCAGCAACTTGAAAGTTATTGCCTATAAATCGTTCCAAAAGTTTTAGCAATATAAATCCTACTGCACTCGCGATTTCAGCACTAATCTCATATGCGAGCACTTATGGAACAATTAATATAATGATTTCAATAACGATCATTTTATTTTATAGAACAGAAGCAACAAGGACTGATAGGTCATCCCTATCAACTCATTACAACAATTACTCAATAAATAATTGATTTTTTGTATAAAAAAAGGGGGAGCTAGGAAAAGTTGTTTTTAATTCTTTTTAACCGTCTGACTACGGCTGACTGCACTCATTCAAATCCAGTAAAAACACCCTTGATAAATCATATTCAATAGGCGTTCGGTCCAGAGTGATGGTATGAACTCCTCTTTCACCAACGGAGTCTAATGCACCAAAGTATTAATTACTATGTAAAGGAGTTAGCAATAAAAAAGGCTATAGGCAGTCTCCAGGCTCTGCTATTTATAATTAAAGCATTTTTTCCTGTCTTTAGCTTTTCTAGCTTTAGCATCTGAACATGCAATTCTACCTAGCACCCATAAATATTCCTTCCCTGTTCCTGTATAATTTGAACTAGTCTATTCAATATATTTCGAACTCGACTTGAGTATTTCATGAACAACGACAGCACAATCCCTAGTCATTATTCTGAAGAAGAACTTGGACTATATGAAATTGCTCATTGCTGGGCTGATGAAACTAATAACCCAACACCAAGTGCTAAGCTCCGCACTTTGGTTACAGCAGTAATAGACTGGCTATCATTTCAAAAAGAAATTGAAGAAGTCTTCCCCACCAACGTCCACTTACCTTTCAAGAAAACAGATGATGAAGCAAAACATCTGGAACGTAAGGAACAGTACAGAACTAAACGGCACCACTTTCACTTAAAACTTGAAAAAGAATATATCGAAAATAAAATGTATGTTCTTATGCCCAACAAAGAACCGCTCATTACTGACTTAGATGATAGCGATAACAATCATTCAGGGCTTTATTTATTTTTAACTCAACTTGATGTTAATAACTTAACTGATTCGCAAAAAAAACAACTAGACCAAATACTAATAAGAAGAAACATTTTTTACAATGGGCACGTAGAAAAACTCAAACCCTCCCTAAATTTTGGAGTAAACAGTTACCCCAAAAATACTTACAAACAAATGCAAAGAAACAAAACAAATTAAATCTAGACCAAGTCAAACGTGCTGCAGCTCATGCCTTGGCTTTATATGCCTGGGAGAAGAATCCTAAAATTCTGGGAGAGGTTATGTATGAGAAGTCTTATTTCAGAGAAATTTATTACTTCCCTCAATCTAAAATAGGCCCGAAGAAAATCATCAATAAAGAAAGCAGGGCTGAAACAAAAGAAGAATACAAAAAAAGGGATGAGGCATACCCTGAAAAGGTAGCTGCGTGGCTAAAAGGCGTCTTACCAACAACAAACCCTAGGAGTTCATACAGCGAAAACTCTTTAACTTCAAAAGCAGAAGGTCCCGACACTCATGAGAGCCGACAATGGTTCTCTGAAATAGAAGATACAACAGAATATAAAGACTATTTTAGTAAATTAATTGACTCTCTTACTTACTACGCAGAACAAACAAATAAAAATGCCGAAGTAAATAAGTTTAAAGGACTGGAAAGACAAAAGCATTCACAAACAATAAAGGACTACAAAAATTTAATCTGGGAAACGATATTAAAAGATGATGACAAATACGTGGATTTAGTATCAATTTACAGAAAGTTTCCTATAAAATCCAAATAATAGGCGGTAGTACGCAGTGCTTATTTAGCAGCTGATATGCCCTAATATAATATCAAGCAAGGGGAGCTGTTGTACAAAGCTCAATCACAAAAGCCCATACTGTATTATTCCCAATTACTTTCATCATAAAGTTCCCCCTGTTTTTTTCTACCCTACCTTTTTCGTTTCTACCTTAGAAAACTCAAGTCATTTTTTATCAACCTAATCTCCTGTTCAATAGCCATACTATTACTATTTGACATGAGAAATGCTTCTACCACGCGTTATCCGACTAAGAGATGCCCCTGCTTATTTAGGCATGGACAAAAACCGATTCAATAAAGAGGTCCGTCCCTTTATTGCTGAAGTCTCTATGGGTGAAAGGTCTATTGCCTTTGATAGGCTTGACTTAGATGCGTGGTTCGATAATTATAAGGACTGCAACGAGCGTCCCGCACAATTAACAGGAGAAAAACTATGGGACGTAAAACAACGGGGCTCTACCAACGCCAAGGGGTCTGGCATATTGATAAACAAATCAAGGGATTTGGTAGACTTCGGGAAAGCTGTAAAACAGACAGCTATGAAGAAGCAGAACAAATGTTAATGAGAAAGCTGGTTGCTATTCGCGAGCAACAAGTTTTTGGTATTCGGCCTGAACGCTCTTTTCGACAAGCTGCGACAAAGTTTCTAAATGAAACAAGTAAACGTAGCCTCGATAGGGATGCAAACTGCTTAGTTAACCTTGACCCTTTTATTGGGGACTTGCTGATTGAAAATATACATATGGGTACACTACATAAGTATATTGAACATCGTCGCAAGCAAGGAGTGAAAGGTTCTACAGTTACCAGAGAGCTCGCAGTAGTACGTCGAATTTTAACATTGGCTGCCAGAGTATGGCGTGATGTTAATAATAAACCTTGGATTGATACTGCACCTTTATTAGAAATGCCAAAATGGGAAGATTCTTCTGAAACATACCCTTTAAGCTGGGAAGAACAGTCTCGATTCTTTAAATTGCTACCTGACTATTTAGAGGTCATGGCAATATTTAAAGTTAATACAGGACTGCGTGAGCAAAGTGTATGTTGGTTACGTTGGGAATGGGAGGTAAAAATACCTGAACTCAATACCAGTATCTTTCTTATTCCAGGAAGGAAAGCTGAATATAGTGATGGTGTTTGGCCTGGTGAGAAAAATAAAGAAGACCAAGTGGTCGTATTGAATAAAGTTGCTCGTTCAATTATAGATAATCAAAGAGGAAAGCATTCAGAATATGTTTTCGCTTATGACGGTCATCGAGTAAAAAAAATTCATACAACATCTTGGAAAACTGCATGGCGTAATGCCGGACTACCTATTGATGGAAGTTTTAAGAAGGGACCTCATAACTTGAAACATACATTTGGTCGTCGCTTAAGAGCTGTAGGTGTACCTTTAGAAACTCGGAAGGTGTTGCTTCACCATACTAATGGGGATATTACATCTCATTATTCTGGTGCAGAACTGGAAGAACTAATTGAAGCGGTGGAATTGATTGTTGGAGAAAACTCCCGAAAAACTCCCACACTTACTTTGATACATAAAAAAAGCAGTCGCCTGTTAAGGCTAACTGCTTGATTATATTGCTATTCGTGGTGGGTCCTGCGAGATTCGAACTCGCGACCATCGCATTAAAAGTGCGGTGCTCTACCAGCTGAGCTAAGGACCCCAACAAAGAATTACTATTATAAGGATTTTTTCAGGTTTGGCAAGCATTTTTTATAAAACTTTAAAAAATACTTTTCCTTCCTTATTTTGCAGGAATTAAACGGCAATTCCCACTTGCAATGAATCAAACCAATCAAGAAACCGGTTAACATCATCACCTTTGAACATTCTACCATGTTGTGGCGCTAAAATGTCAATATCCAATTCCCTTACCCTATCAATCCAAACTCTTTTAGCTTGATTTGACGGCATCCAACGCTGATGGAAAAATCGCATTTTCTCGACATGTGCATCAAAATTATCCACAAACATTGGAGCACCAGGTTCTTCCAAAGCCGCACCAATATCACCTGACATCAAGATTTTTGCTTTAGGGTCATAAATATTAAAATTAGCCGCTGAATGCATGTAATGTGCCGGAATCACTTGCAACTCAGCTTCACCTAGCTCGATAATCCCTCCACCATCAGCAATAGGTACATACTCAATACTATTACAACCAAAATGCCGAAGAAACCCTTCCCATAATGCTGAAGCATGTAATTTTGAATTGGGCAATGCTTGGTCCCACAATCCTAACGAGGAAATAATATCAGGGTCCTGATGAGATGCAAATAAGTCTGTAATTTGGTCAACGGGTGCATAATGCAAAACTGCAGCTAACATAGGTGCAAATAATTCAACACCACCGGGATCAATTAACAAACACCTGTCAGCTGTTCTAACCATATACTGATTAGTATCAATTATTTTATCAGGCTTATTTTCATCCCGGCCAAACATAATCCACTGATACGATCCCTCGTATATATTGGTCATCTTCATTTAAAACAAACCCCTTAACTTAAAGAATAAAATTTCTGAACTACCTATAGCTAATCATTCAGATCAATCACAGATAAAGCGCTGCGACACCTTTGCACATTATCATGTATTACTTGCGCGGCATTATCAACACTTTCTGCAACGGCTTGTAAACTTTGCAAATATTCGCCTGCTTGTGACGCTTCAATACGTGAGTTTGCCGCTATCACACGAGCGGCTCTAGCTGGATGCATCACCTCTCCCAACTGATCTAAAAGCTGAGTCACATTCGATTTGAATTCTCGCTTACATTCCACCATATTAATACGCGCGTTAACTAAACTCTCATCAAGAGATCTCTCGTAAGCGGCTCCTTTTGCTTGAATTACGACTATTTCAAACTTGTTATAAGCATCTGTCATTCTGTATTCATCAACAGTTAATTGATACAACGATAACGCATGCTCATTAATTGTATTAATGAGCGCTATAGTCTCTTTCGCTAATTCATTAATAAAGTCAGTAATCGGCTGAAAACCTTTTGCCTTTTCCCCAGCCCTAAAAGCGATGGCTTTTGCATTGGCTGCCGCTAATGAAATTTCTTTCGCAACGTCCATTACTGCACTTAACTCAGC
>DAOVVZ010000380.1:0-2960 GCA_030636915.1 Methylomarinum sp.
TCTCTCTCAATCAAAACTTGTATAGCAGGGACATTTCCCTGATACTGATACTTTATAAAAAATTTATTTTAACCGGAAAACCGAATGGACATCATTTTTTTAGGCAGTCTTGAAGCCACAACCATCATAGGCATCTACGACTGGGAAAGAGAAACCAAACAAACCCTAGTGCTGGATATCGAAATGGCTTTTGATATTAAAAAAGCGGCTGAAACAGATGACATTCAATACACTCTGGATTATAAAACGGTTTCTGAACGTATCGTTTCTTTTGTTGAACAAAGTGAATTTTTTCTTGTCGAGAAATTAATTGAAGAAATTGCCAATATCTTGCTCACCGAATTCAATACGCCCTGGGTAAAAATCGCGCTTAATAAAAGAGGCGCTATTAGTCGCGCCAAAGATGTTGGCATCATTATCGAACGAGGAGAAAAGTAACTCATGCCTACTGGTTTTATTAGTATAGGTAGCAACATTGATAAAGAGATTCATATCCCTTCTAGCCTTAATGCGTTAAAAAAACAATTTGGTTCAATAGTCCTGTCTAGCCTTTATGAAACTGAAGCCGTCGGCTTTGAAGGTGATAACTTCTACAACCTGATTGTACAATTTGACTCGTCATTAGACGCTAAAATGGTTGCCAAAATACTCAGACAGATAGAACTTGATCACGGCAGAACACGTGACAGCAGAAAATATGCAGCAAGGACATTAGATTTAGACCTGGTTCTTTATGGTGAGCTAATTATTAGCGATGGCAGACTGCAAATTCCTAGAGATGAAATTGAACGCTATGCTTTTGTACTTGAGCCTTTAGCTGAAATAGCACCGGATTTATTACACCCTGTCAGCCATATCTCTTATGCCCAATTATGGAATGAATACGATAAATCTAACTTAAACCAAAAAAAGGTAGCTATCACCTTTACTGTCTAAATTCGACTACAAGATGGGCACAATTCGTTTTGCCCATCCTACAATCTTAGCAAAACAACGTTCGTCCACCATCAACTGTTATTATTTGCCCCGTTATATAGCCAGCATCTTCAATCAAAAATGCAACGGCTTTTGCAATATCATCAGGCTGACCAGCACGCTTTAATGTTACTCTTTGCAAAATTTCGACTTTATCTGATTCAAGCAATTCATTTTCTGGCCACAAGATTGCACCTGGAGAAACACCATTTACCCTAATATCTGGCCCTAACTCTTTTGCCAAGACCTTAGTCATAGCTGCCAACCCTGCTTTCGCTATACTATAAACCGGATGTCCCTTCAACCCTCGTTCAGCATGAATATCAATAATATTAATAATGCATCCTTTATTAGCGAGCAAGGTACTAGATAATGCCTGCGATAGAAAAAAAGGCGCTTTTAAATTACTACCCAGCAATTCATCCCAAGCTTGCTCCGACACATCGGTTACAGCCTGCGGATAAAATGCGGATGCATTATTAATCAATACATCCAAAGAACCCCATGCTGCTTCAGCTTGTTTTGCCAACTCAGACAACTGCCTCAAATCCAGCAAATCTGCCTGCAATATTTTTACAGACCCTGATCTTTTGGCATTCAATTCATTAAAAAACTGAACTGCTTCATCTTCAGATGCTCTATAGTGCAAAATGACATTACAGCCTTTATCATGTAATGATCTGGCACAAGCTGCACCTATTCGTTTTGCTGCCCCCGTAATTAATACATTTTTTTTCATTGTTAATACACCTTATGAACAAATTTTTGGTTTTATTAATCATCCTACTATTATCCGCCTGCAACAAATCAGAACCTGTTTTTGACAAACTTTCCCAAAATGCTGTTATTTTGGCATTTGGTGATAGCCTTACATACGGAACGGGGGCGTCAGAAGAAAATGCTTACCCTGCCATTTTAAGTAACTTAAGTACTCGTGAAGTAATTAATGCAGGTATCCCTGGTGAAATAAGCCAGGACGGACTAAGGAGGCTACCTAGTTTACTGGATGAATACCAGCCAGAATTACTGGTGCTGATTCACGGAGGTAATGACATACTGAGAAAGATATCCCAACAACACACCAGTGACAATTTAAAACAAATGATTAAACTAGCCAACTTGCGCAATATTAAAATTGTTATGCTTGGCGTACCTAAACCGAATCTTTTTATTTTGGATAGCGCAGAAATTTATCAACAAATTGCGGAAGAACACAACATACCAATTGATCTAGAAACCTTACCTGACATTTTGAGTGATAATCAGCTTAAGTCAGATACCGTTCATCCAAATAATGTAGGCTACCAGATAATGGCTGAAAATATTTTTAAACTATTAGTTGAAGCAGGTGCTTTATAACGCTTGTGCCCGCACTTATTTAATTTTCAGCTCGTCTGACAAAGAAACGCGAAAACAACAATCCTGTTTCAAATAACAGCCAAATGGGTACGGCTAGTAATGTTTGAGAAATTGCATCAGGTGGAGTTAAAAACATACCAACAATAAATGCTCCTACAATCACATAAGGACGTTTATCTGCCAAGCTTTGTGGCGATGCCAGACCTGTCCAGACTAAAACAATGGTCACAATAGGCACTTCAAACGACAATCCAAACGCAAAAAACAAGGTCAGCACAAAATCCAGATATTTGGCTATATCGGTCATAACTGCGACACCTTCGGGTGCAGCCGCTGTTAAAAATCCAAAAACCAGTGGAAAGACCACATAATAGGCAAAGGCTATGCCCAGATAAAACAAGCCTGTACTGGCGACCAGCAAGGGTAAAACCATTTTCTTTTCATGGCTATACAAACCTGGCGCGACAAAGGCCCAAAAATGAAAAAGAATCACCGGAACCGAAACAAAGATAGAAGCCACTAAAGCTAGTTTAAAGGGGGTTAAAAAGGGGGAGGCAACATCGGTTGCTATCATGGTGCTATTTTCTGGCATGTGCTGTAACAAAGGGCCAGATAAAAAGGTATAA
>DAOVVZ010000429.1:0-2552 GCA_030636915.1 Methylomarinum sp.
TTTATTACAAATATAAATGCGCTTATATCCATCATAAACAGCTGCTTCATATCTGTCTCAAAGCTATGTTTCTTATTTAGCCCTGTTAAATCATCTTGCTGTAACTTCTTTCCTATTCCTTCTAATTTAGCATTAAGACTAGCAATCGCTCTTTCAATTTTCATTGACATCATATTCATTGATGTAGTGACATTTCTAACTTCTGTTGTCCAGGGTAGATGCTCAATTATTTCAAACTCACCTGCAGCGATGCTTAATGCCATATGATCAATCCTTTTCAAGGGCGATAAAGTCACCCTTAATACCAGCAATAACAAAGCAATTGATAAAACAAAGATTGCCAGTGAATAATAAAAGCCTCTCACCGCTTGCTCATACAATTTTAAGTAAGCATAGCCAGGGTTAAGCGTCACATAAATCACACCGCTAATATTCCAGCCCGAGCTTATTTCACTTTCCGCGATTGCAGTTTTCATAGGAATAAAATTAACAAACCATTCAGGTACACCCTCAAATACCATTTTATTTGTTAACGTTATCAAAGGCTGCTTATCAACATTAACTAACTTGATTTCTTGATAGTAGCCCATATCAAAAATCGCATTCATTGTGGTTTCTATAACAGGATCTGTCTCATCAATCATATAAGGACTAAGGGATAGCCCTAATGATGTTGCGGTATCCTGGGCATGAATTTCGGACTCACCTTCCAAATAACTTCTAATATTATTGACACTTAAAGCAAAATTGATGCTAAAAATCATTAAGAATAAAGCTGAAATAAGTATTAACAGTTGTTTAGATAATGACATACCAGGTTCCTGTTTTTGTTATAGATATTATGGGGACTTATTGGTTAATCATATGTGTTGCTAACTGATCCAATGATTCCAGTAGACTGGCTCTTAAAGCTTTATCCATAGGTACTTCGGCCATTGCTTTTTTCATACACATCATCCACTGATCTCTTTCTGACTGCCCGATAGAAAAAGGAAAATGTCGCCGCCTTAACATTGGGTGTCCAAACTCCTGAATAAACAAATCAGGGCCACCTAGCCAACCAGATAAAAACTTAAACAGCTTATCTTTGGCTGTAGACAAACTCTGAGCGTGCATTTTTCTAATTCCATCCACTTCAGCGAGCGTATCCATATAAAAATAAAACCTGTCAACCAGGTTTAAAATGGCCGGCTCGCCCCCCATTAACTCATAAGGAGTTATTATTGAACTTTCTGTCATATTATTAATCTTTTTGTTAAAAAACATCTTAGTGAAAAACGCTTACAAATACAGCAAAACTCTTGTAAGATTATGCTAATCATTTAAATAAGGAACAAATCAATGCGCTTAAACACTGTAGCCTCACGCCCTGAAGCCAGCATTTTATCAACTAATAAAATGCTAAGAAATACCTATATGCTATTATCAATGACCTTGCTTTTTAGTGCGGCAACAGCAGGTATGGCAATGCTTTTTAATCTCCCTCACCCAGGGATGATTATTACCATGGTCGGTTATTTTGGTTTACTTTTTCTAACCAGCAAATTCAGCAATAGTAGCTTAGGTTTATTATTTGTTTTTGCTTTAACAGGCTTTATGGGACTAACATTAGGACCTATTTTAAACATGTACCTTAACGCTTTTAGCAATGGTCATGAATTAATTATGACTGCATTAGGCGGTACAGGTGTTATTTTTCTGGGTCTGTCAGGTTATGCATTAACAACACGTAAAGACTTTAGTTTTCTTGGCGGCTTTTTAATGGTTGGTGTTCTTGTTGCATTTTTAGCAGGACTTGGCGCAATGTTCTTCGCGATCCCAGCCTTATCGCTTGCTGTGTCAGCAATGTTTATCTTATTGATGTCTGGAATGATTTTATTCCAAACCAGCGCCATCATTCATGGTGGTGAAACTAACTACATTATGGCAACTGTTTCTTTATATATTTCAATTTACAATTTATTCTTGAGCTTATTACAGTTATTAGCAGCATTCAATGGCGATGATTGATTCTGTTTTAAAAAGCTCGAAAGCATTGTCTTTCGGGCTTTTACTTTTGTTATTTGTTACTGCCTGTCTATCCCAAAAATCACCAGAAGAAACAACAATAAGCTTTTGGTCGGCAATTGCTAACAATAATTTAGATTTAGCAAAAAGCTATTGCAGCGCACAATCTCAGTGTAATCTTGCGCCCCCTCAAGCACCGTTCAAAAATGCCACGTTTAATTACAGGAAGATTGTGATTAATGGACAGCAGGCAACAGTTGAGACAGAAATTATTTCAGTATCAAATAAAAAGACAACATTCACAACTTTTTTAATTAAAGAGAATGATCACTGGACAGTTGATTACCAACGTTCTTCCTCGGCGTTATCAGGAAGCCAGTTATTTAAGAGTTTTTTTAATAGCCTAAGCACACTCGGTGATACGATTAACAAGCAACTAGAACAACAGCTGCCTATCATTGAAAAAGAAATAGCCTCTCCCAGCGACCTCATCATCAGTCGTGTCACTTACTCTGCTGATGATGAATAAAAGTCGGTCCCGCAAA
>DAOVVZ010000169.1:0-4656 GCA_030636915.1 Methylomarinum sp.
AGCAGGTTTTTAATGTTTTAGATTTATGCACGGGCAGTGCGTGTATTGCAATTGCTTGTGCCTATGCATTTCCTGAAGCACAGGTTGATGCGGTTGAGTTATCTGATGATGCAATAGACGTTGCTCAGATTAATATTGATAAACATGATGTATCAGAACAGCTTACGATTTATAAATCAGACTTGTTTAACTCGCTGCCTGATACTAAATACGATGTTATTGTAAGTAACCGACCTTATGTAGCAATACAAGAATGGAAAGAATTACCCGCTGAATATCATAATGAGCCAGAAACCGGTTTTACCGCTGGTGTCACAGGCTTGGATCTGGTTTTACGCATTTTAGTTGATGCAAATGATTATTTAACCGAACAAGGAATTCTAATTATAGAAGTTGGGAGCAGTGCTGAAACGCTGCAACAAATGTTCCCTGAAATCCCTTTTTATTGGCTTGAATTTGAACGAGGTGGTGATGGAGTTTTTCTATTAACCGCTGAACAGGTTCAGCAATACCACGAACACTTTAAAAAAATTATTTAGTATATGTCAGGCAATTCAATAGGAAAATTATTTACCGTTACTACTTTTGGTGAGAGTCATGGGCTTGCATTAGGTTGCACAGTTGATGGTTGCCCACCGGGAATTCCTTTAACTGAAGCGGACATCCAGTTGGATCTGGATAGAAGAAAGCCAGGAACATCCAGGCATACTACTCAGCGTAGAGAAGCTGATCAAGTAAAAATTCTTTCAGGCGTATTTGAAGGGAAAACAACAGGTACGCCGATTGGTTTAATGATTGAAAATACCGATCAACGATCTAAAGATTATTCAAATATTGCTGAAACCTTTCGTCCCGGACATGCAGATTATTCCTATCAACACAAATACGGCTTTAGAGATTATCGTGGTGGTGGGCGTTCTTCTGCGCGTGAAACGGCAATGCGTGTTGCGGCAGGTGCTATCGCTAAAAAATATTTAAAATTAAAATTTAATATTGAGATAACAGGTTATTTGTCTCAATTAGGCCCTATTAAAGTTGAAGAAATCGATTTAAGTATTGTCGAAACCAATCCATTTTTCTGTCCTGATGCCAATAAAATTGCAGAAATGGAAAGCTATATGGATGCTCTTAGAAAAGAGGGTGACTCAATTGGTGCAAAAATAGATGTGATTGCTACTAATGTACCGCCAGGGTTAGGTGAGCCTGTTTTTGATCGTATCGATGCTGAACTTGCTCATAGTTTAATGAGCATTAATGCGGTTAAAGGCGTGGAAATTGGCGATGGCTTTGATTGTATTGATAGTAAAGGCACGGCATTTAGAGATGAAATTACCCCAGATGGTTTTTTAAGTAATCATGCGGGTGGTGTTTTAGGTGGTATTTCAACAGGGCAAAATATTGTAGCCAGGATTGCTTTAAAACCAACATCAAGTTGGCGTATTCCCGGAAAAAGTATTAATTGCAGGGGGGAAGCCATAGAAGTTGTTACTGAAGGACGTCACGATCCTTGTGTGGGTATCAGAGCAACACCTATTGCAGAAGCTATGATGGCTATTACTATCATGGATCATCTGATGCGTCATAGAGCACAAAATATTGATGTGGATGCCGGATTGCCTTTTTTAAAGTAGTAAATCTAGAAATGATGGGTAAGGCTATCAAGACTGTGAAAGTATTCTAAGTAGGCTGGGTTGAGGTATGAACCCAGCATAAATGTGATGCAATTCATTGGTTCTGGGTTTCGTTACCTCAACCCAGCGCTACAAAAGTGCCGCTATTTACAAATAAAATAAATACTTTCACTGTATCTATCGCTTTGCCCATCCTTTATGTTTATGCTCCTTGATAATAGAGAATGTAAGGTAAAGCGGACTGAAGTCTGCTCTCTAATGATTAAAATTTTTAACACTTATCGTCACAACGCTATGCCTATTCCTTATTGGCGATTATCCAGTTTCTATTTTTTCTATTTTGCCGCATTAGGTGGTTTTCTTCCCTTTTGGAGTCTTTATTTAGAGCATATTAAATTTAATGCGGCTGAAATAGGTGAGCTATCAGCTTTAATGGTAGCGACTAAAATTCTTGCTCCAAATATTGCAGGCTGGATTGCTGACCATACTGGTAAAAGTTTAAGAATTATTCGAATATCCTCGTTTTTTGCCACACTGATATTTGCTGGTTTTTTTTATAAAGACAGTTATCTATGGGTGGCAATGATAACGGTTGGCTTTAGTTTTTTTTGGAATGCTGCATTACCTCAATTTGAAGCGGCTACTTTATTTCATTTAAAAAAACAGCCTCATCGCTACAGTCAGATTAGGCTATGGGGGTCTGTAGGTTTTATTGTGACAGTATTGAGTATTGGTAAAGTGGTTGATATGTATAGTATCGATTACATTCCAGAGTTAATTATCGGCATGTTGGGTATGATTTGGCTGGTCAGTATGGTAACACCGGAAGCGAATGCTACCGTTAAAAGAAGTCAGGCTGATGGGGTGTTTCAGATTATTAGAAAGCCTGAAATTATTGCATTTTTTGTAGTTTATTTGTTATTGCAATTAGCTCATGGCCCGTATTACGTTTTTTATTCTATTTATCTGAATCAATTTAGTTATACGCCCACTATTATTGGTCTTTTGTGGGCGTTAGGTGTATGCGCTGAAGTTGTTTTGTTTATATTTATGCAAAGAATATTAGCTTGGGCTAGTTTGCGTAATATTCTTTTACTCAGTATTTTCTTAAGTATTTGCCGCTGGTTAATGATTGCTTTTTTTGTGGAATCATTACCATTAATGATAGTCGCTCAATTGTTGCATGCTGCAACTTTTGGATCATCTCATGTCGTTGCTATTCATTTGGTACACAAGTATTTTGGTGAGCATCACCAGGGTAAAGGTCAGGCGCTTTATAGTAGTTTGAGCTTTGGTGTTGGTGGAATGATAGGCAGTTTGTATAGTGGCTATTTTTGGGAATTATATGGGGCATGGTTTGTGTATTCCATAGCGGCAGTCTCATGTTTTATTGCCTTTATTATTGCTTATATTTGGGTGGGTCGAGAAAATAAAGTAGCGTTAGGTTAAAATAGGTTTAATTAAAAAATTATAGGAAATAGTCAAGTGTTTGAGTTGATAAAAAATGGTGGCTGGCTGATGTTGCCAATCATCTTTTGTTCTATTGGGGCAATGGCCATTATTGCAGAGCGTTTTTGGACGTTACAGCGAAAAAAAATACTTCCACCTCAATTGGTGCCTCATGTTTGGAAGCTGATAAATCAAAATAAACTGGATGAGCCGACACTTAGACAGGTAAAACAGAGTTCACCATTGGGCGCAATTTTGGCGTCGGGTCTGGTTAATCGAGATCATGGTCGTGAAATGATGAAGACCAGTATAGAGGAGACAGGCCGGCAAGTGGTTCACGAATTAGAACAGTTTTTAAATTCATTGGGAACAATTGCTTCAGTAACACCTTTGCTGGGATTGTTAGGGACAGTTGTGGGTATGATTAAAGTGTTTTCAGCGATTATGATACATGGCGTTGGCGATCCTGGGATTTTAGCGGGTGGTATTTCAGAGGCACTTATTACTACTGCTGCAGGATTGACAGTGGCTATTCCTAGTTTGATCTTTCATCGTTATTTTGAGCGTTTAGTTGATGAGTATGTTTTAAACATGGAAGAAGAGGCATTAAAAATGATTGATGTAATGCATGGGGAAAGAGAGGTTGCTTAATGAATTTTTCTCGTAGAAAAAGGCCGCCTTTGGAACTAACATTAACGCCAATGATTGATGTGGTTTTTTTGTTATTAATTTTCTTTATGGTAACGACCACATTTAATCGGCAGACGGAATTAAAAATAAATTTACCTGAAGCACATGGTGAAGAGACTGAAGCAGTTGAAAAATTAATCATATTAACCATTAATGCAGAGGGTATTTATTTTATTTCGGGTGATGATGGCTTGCCACATCAACTGGTTAATCAGAAAAATGAAACTTTAAAGCGTGCGTTAATTCAAGCTGCAGGTAACTCTCGGAAAATTCCTTTTATTATTAGTGCCGATGGTAAAGCTCCGCATCAGGCTGTTGTTACTGCCTTGGATATTGCTAGTCATCTAGGTTTTAGTCGGATTACATTTGCCACCAAAAGCGTAACGAGTGACGTAAAATGAAACAAAAATTTTCCCGTTGGCTGCAAGATGCCTGGTATAAAGAAATGTACATCTCAAGCGAATTGATGCCTTTTTCAATGCTTTATGATGATGCTATGCGGTTTAGACTTTTTTTATACAAAAAAGGCGTGTTTACAAAGACTAAAATGCCTGTACCAGTAGTGATCGTTGGTAATATTACTGTGGGTGGTACGGGAAAAACACCGTTAATTGTATGGATGGCGCGTTTTCTTCAGGAAGAAGGTTATAAGCCAGGCATTATTAGCCGTGGCTATGGTGGTCACTCCAAACAGTGGCCGCAATGGGTGGATAAAAATAGTAACCCAGAGTTGGTTGGGGACGAAGCCGTATTAATGGCGCAAAGAGCATCTTGCCCTATAGCTGTTGGACCTGAACGCGTTAAAGCGGCTCAAATGTTATTGGATAAGTCGGATTGTAATATCATTTTATCGGATGATGGCTTGCAGCACTATGCCTTAGAGAGA
>DAOVVZ010000339.1:0-3271 GCA_030636915.1 Methylomarinum sp.
AGAACGTCGCATGCGTACGGATGATAAACCACGCACGAAGACACAGGAACATTTTATGGCAGTGGCCTTTTCTAAGAGTCCTTATGAAAACCCTGTGATTGGCTGGCCTTCTGATATTGCTAATTATCAGATCGACGATTTACAAGCATGGTATCAACGTTGGTATGCTCCTAATAATGCCACGTTGGTTGTTGTGGGTGATGTAAAGCCTGATGAGGTGTTTGCGTTAGCTGCAAGCTATTTTGCAGGATTGAACGGCAGTAAAATAAAACCACTCAAGCCACAAGCCGAAATTGAACAGCACGGTATTCGTAAAACAACCATTAAACTACCAGCAAAGCTCCCATATATGATGATGGGATATAAAGTCCCTGTGTTAAATTCAGTGAAAGACGAGTCAGAGGCTTATGCATTAGAAGTTTTGGCTGGTATCTTAGATGGCGGAAGTAGTGCGCGATTAGCCTCAAGGTTGGTTAGAGGTCAGCAAATAGCAGTTTCAGCAGGTGCCGGTTATAGCATGATGTCTCGATTGCCTGAATTATTTATGCTGGATGCAACACCAGCAGAAGGGAAGACTGTTTTTGATCTGGAGTATGCCTTAAAAGCAGAAATATATGACTTAAAAAGTGAATTGGTTACTGATGAAGAATTGCAACGAGTTAAAGCTCAGGTTTTAGCCAGAGCAGTTTACGAACGTGACTCAAATTTTTATCAGGCAATGCAATTGGGTATGTTGGAAACTGTCGGTATAGGTTGGGAAAAAGCCGATGAATATGTACAGAAAGTTAATCAAATAACAGCAGAGCAAGTACGTGATGTTGCCCGCAAGTATTTATTGGAAGATAAGCTGACTATTGCTTACTTAGATCCGCAACCGATTACGGAACAAAAACAAAAAAGCAAGGTAGCTGGAGGCCGTCATGCACGTTAGATTTATCGTTTTATTTTTTCTGTTATTTAGCCACACAGCTTATTCAGCGGCAAAAATTGAGCATTGGCAAACCTCTCAAGGCAGCCAAGTGTTTTATGTGGAAACCAAAGGCTTACCTATGGTTGATATTCAAGTCGCTTTTGATGCGGGGAGTGCAAGAGATGGATATCAGCAAGGTATTGCAGCATTAACTTCAGCTTTGTTAGACACGGGTGCAGGCGAATGGAATGCAGATGATATTGCTCAGCGTTTTGAAAGTGTAGGTGCGCAATTTGGCTCAGGTGCATCAAGAGATATGGCGTGGCTATCTTTACGCTCGCTGACAGAAGAAAAGCTGTTAAATAAAGCCTTGCAAACGATGCAAGTGATTTTAAGTAAACCGCTGTTTAATGAAGCTGATTTTCAGCGTGAGAAAAATAGAACCTTGGCAGGATTGAAACGCCGTGAAGAATCGCCAGGTGCTCTAGCAAACATAGCATTTTTTAAAGCACTTTATAAAGATCACCCTTATGCGCATCCAGTTGGTGGGATTATAGAAACTGTCTCTGGTTTTACCGCTAATGATTTAACTGCATTTTATAAAGAATATTATGTGGCTAGTAATGCAATGGTGGTTATTGTTGGGGATATGAGTAAGCAGCAGGCAAAGATAACGGCAGAAGCGTTAGTGTCTGATTTAGCTATTGGTAAGCAACCAGAGCCACTTGCAGCTGTTAGTTTGTCATCAAAAGGTATGAGTAAACACATCAATTTCCCTTCTACACAAACGCATGTTTTAGCCGGATTGATAGGTATGCATCGTAAGGATGAAGATTACCTGGATTTATATGTAGGTAATCATATTTTAGGGGGAAGCGGGCTGGTTTCTCAATTGTTTGAGGAAGTCAGGGAAAAAAGAGGACTTGCTTACAGTGCCTATAGTTATTTCTCTCCCATGCTTAGGAAAGGCCCTTTTACTATGGGGTTACAGACCCGAAATGATCAAACAACTGAAGCAGTTAAAGTGATGCAAGACACATTGGCAAGATTTGTTAAGCAAGGACCGACGGAAGAGGCATTAATTGCTGCCAAGAAAAATATAACAGGTGGTTTTGCTATGCGTTTTGATACCAACAGCAAATTAACCCGCTATGTTTCAATGATTGGTTTTTATAAACTGCCTTTAGATTATTTAGATACCTTTCAGCAGAGAGTTGAGGCTGTTACGGTTAAGTCTATAAAAGATGCCTTTAAACGCAGAGTGAAACCAGAGTTTATTCATACAATTACTGTGGGTGGATAGACAAGTTAATTGTTGGTTATTAAGTGATAGCAAGGATAGATTGACAAGTGAAAATACATATGGGATGGGCAAAGATTCTTTCGTGCCCATCCTGCTTGAAATGAAAGGCACGCTATCGCTTTGTCCATCCTACATTTGTTTAGCTTATTCTTAATTATTTTATTGAACAGGGTGGGCTGAGGTTTACTCTACTTTTAATTGAGTGTTATCTAGGATAGAACAAGAAGTGCAAAGTAAATTAAGAATTATTGCTGGAGAATGGCGCAGTCGGCAGCTTGTGTTTGAAGACACGCCAGGACTAAGGCCTACACCAGCAAGAGTACGTGAAACGGTATTTAACTGGCTGCAAAATGATGTGCGGGCAAATCATTGTCTGGATTTATTCGCAGGCAGTGGCGCTTTAGGTTTTGAAGCGGCTTCTCGAGGCGCAAAATCTGTTGTTATGGTCGAAAACCATGCACAGGCTTGCCGATTGATTAAGGAGAATGCCGTAAAGCTATCGGCTGAACAAATTAAAATTGTTCAATCAGATGTATTTAAGTTTTTGGCTGGTGATGCCAGTCCTTTTGACCTGGTGTTTTTAGATCCACCATTTGAAAAAGGTTTAGCTCCGCAAACTTGTCAATGGTTGGAATATAAAGGTTGGCTGTCTGAAAATGCCAAAATTTATGTGGAAGTAGAAAGTCGATTGCTATTAGATGATATGCCCGAAAACTGGCAATGTTTAAAAAGTAAGAAAGCAGGCGATGTTGGCTATTATTTGTTTCAGCGCAACTAAGGCAACTGGCAAAAAATAATCCACCCATCTAGCTTGTCTTTTTGTCCGCCTTCAGCGTTACAACTTTAGTTGCATAGCTTGCTATGCGCCCTTCGTTGCGCCTTGAAGGCAAACAAACTACTGCGCAATCTGGATAGTTTATTTATTGCTAGCTGCCTAAATGCTGTTTTATGTTAAACTATTCGGTTTTTTTTGATGGGTGCAGGTCACTTGAATATTACAGCGATTTACCCTGGCACATTCGACCCTATTACTGATGGAAATATAGACTTGATTGCTC
>DAOVVZ010000276.1:0-3744 GCA_030636915.1 Methylomarinum sp.
CACATTGTTCTGCACATCCTATTATTAAACACAGAATTTATGGAATTTAAATTTACCGACCCCGCCACTGATTTTTCAAACGGCTTACAAGTATTACAAGATTATCACCAGGACTTTTTAGCCCGAGGCACCCAATTAGTTTCACTTGCTAGCAAGATTAAACAACAAGGCATGAGCGAAGATTTGGCCAACCAATGTATGAATATGTACTGTCATTATTCTCATGCTACACATTTACATCATAAAGATGAAGAAGAAGGCTTATTTCCATTATTAGTAGATCAGTCCAGCCTGGTTATAGGCATGATTGAACGCTTAATGCTTGACCATGAAGAGATTGAAGAATCCTGTGGCGCATTGTCTAGTCGGTTAAGTAATCCCGAACACATTACAAATTTTGACCACTTATTACACCTAACCATAGAATTTGAAAAAATACTTAGAGAACATTTAACTCGCGAAGATGAGGATTTCTCTCCACAAATTAAAAAAATACTTACTGCTGAACAAATAAAACAAGCAGGAGAAAAAATGTCAGAACTAAGGCATTTATCTGCTTGATACCCTCGTTCCAATAAAATTTAGAACGAGAGAACTACAAAGTTGCACATGGAGGTTCATTATGAATGACAAATAAAAAAATGATAAATCGTCTACTAAATAAATCTAATATTACTAATATGAAAAAAATCCCATACTCAATTACCACTCTACTTATTGTTTCACTAGTGGCCTCACCTACCTATGCAAAAGAGAGCAGTAAACATCACTCAAGCAAGCACTCATCAAAACAAATGATGAATTTTGGTCCTGGAGATCATTATCAACATGGAATGGATATAAACATTTCTGAATATAAGAAAGTACAAGATATTAGTAAAAAAGCCTCTGACTTACCCAAACCACTCAATAGAAAACAGTCAAAAAAGGTTGTTATTAAGCTTGAGGCTGTTGAAGTTATTTCTAAAATTGCCCCAAATATTCTTTATCATTATTGGACTTTCAACAATACAGTTCCCGGCCCTTTTCTAAGAGTACGCGAAGATGATACGGTTGAATTATCACTGCATAATGATAAATCTAGCAGCCATAGCCACGCGATTGATTTACATGCAGTCACAGGTCCAGGTGGTGGTAGAGCAGTTACTGAGGTTAAACCGGGAGAAACAAAAACGCTTTTATTTAAAGCAACGACTCCAGGGTTATATGTTTACCACTGTGCCAACGGGAACCCTGCCACTCATATTGCCAATGGTATGTATGGAATGATATTAGTCGAACCTAAACAAGGTCTTTCTAAGGTTGATCATGAATTTTATATTATGCAAGGAGAACTCTATACTAAGGGCAGAATAGGCAAAAAAGGCTTTCAAAAGTTTAACAGTAGAAAAATGATTGATGAGCGCCCTGAATATATTGTCTTTAATGGTCGTACTGGTGCTTTAGTCGGTGAAGGTCAATTAAATGCCAAAGTAGGCGATAAAATTCGTTTATTTATAGGTAATGCAGGAGTAGCCAAGGTTTCTTCTTTCCATGTCATCGGTGAAATATTTGATCGTGTATTTCCAGAAGCCTCTTTAAGCACTCCCCACAAAAACGTACAAACCACACTGATTCCAGCAGGTGGAGCAAGCGTGGTTGAATTTAAAGTGGATTACCCTGGAAATTATGTACTGGTAGACCATGCTTTAACACGCATAGATAGAGGTGCCTGGGGGATTTTAAATGTGACTGGGCCGAAAGATGACTCGCTTTATATTGGTGAAACAGAAAAAGATATAGATCATAAAAAAGACAAACATTCAGGACATTAACAAACAAGATGTACCCGCACTGACATTAAGTTAAGCCCTCTCTTGATGGATGCCTACATGGAAGTAGGTAAGTAGAGCAATGCAGGAGCAATTGCCGAGAGAGTTTGGTGAGGAGATATTAAACAAGTACCCCTCCTCTCCCACTGAAGAAGGAGATTTTTTCTTAAGTTAATGCCAGTGATGCAATAGCGTGGGAACGAAAAACTAATTATCAACTTTTCTCATCAGGAGATATTTATGCATGAACTAGATGGCATCAGTAGCGGCCAACAAACCAAAAGCCTTACAGTCAGTACCATAGCCTTTACGGTATGTTTTGCTGTTTGGACTATTTTTTCCATTATAGGTATTAAAATTAAGCAAAACCTGGGGCTTAATGACACCGAATTTGGTTTGCTAGTGGCTACACCGATATTAACTGGCTCTTTGAGCCGTATATTCCTGGGTATTTGGACTGACCAATACGGCGGACGTATTGTTTATTTTTGCTTAATGTTAACCACATCAGTTGCCGCCTGGTTACTATCTACAGTTTCAACCTATGAAATGTATTTAGTTGCTGCATTAGGCGTAGGGCTAGCTGGTGGCTCATTTGCCGTAGGTATTGCCTATGTCTCTCGCTGGTATGATAGTGACCATCAAGGAACTGCTCTCGGTATTTTCGGCATGGGTAACGTAGGTGCTGCTATCACAAACTTTGGCGCACCCTTTTTACTGGTTGCTTATGGCTGGGAAAATGTAGCCAGAATTTATGCCGTCACCCTATTTGTCATGGCACTTATCTTTTGGTTTACCACAGAAGAAGATCCAGCAACAAAAGCAAGAAAAGAACGTGGCGAAAAAGTACACCCTGCATTGATGCAACTAGAGCCATTAAAACATCTTAGAGTATGGCGTTTTGCAACCTATTACTTCTTTGTTTTCGGCGCTTATGTTGCTCTAGCTCTCTGGCTACCTCGTTATTATATGGGGGTATATGGTCTGGAAATTCAAACAGCCGGTATGCTAGCCGCTGCTTATGCTTTACCAGGCAGTATTTTTAGAGCATTAGGTGGCTGGATGTCAGATAAGATAGGGGCTAGAAAAGTCATGTATGTTACTTTTATTAGTGCTTTAGTTTGCTTATTCTTTTTGTCATACCCTGCGACAGACTATAGCGTACATGGCATTGAAGGGCCTATTAATTTCACTATCGCTGTTGGTTTAGTGCCTTTTGTTATATTAACCATTTTTCTTGGTTTTTTTATGTCCTTAGGTAAAGCCGCTGTTTACAAGCATATTCCGGTTTATTATCCTGGGCATGTAGGTTCTGTCGGCGGCTTAGTAGGTATGATTGGTGGCTTAGGTGGTTTTATATTGCCTATCTGCTTTGGCTTAATGAATGACCTTATTGGCGTATGGACTAGCTGCTTTATGTTGTTATTTGCTGTTGTAGCTATCTCATTAATTTGGATGCATATTGCGATTATTATATCTGATAAGAAACTTCATCCCGAATTAAAAGGGCCTAAATCCCTACCTGAGATGTTAGAAAAATAATATTTTCCGGAGTTTGTGAGATAGTAGTTTTTCATCTACTATCTCACCCCCCAGCTTGTCCTTTATTTATTCATTTAATGAACTACTACAACATCCTCCATTCCTGATGTGTATGAGGACAAGAAACATTCCCTTGTGAACAAAAAACACCTCAATCAATTCTTGACCATCTAGGTCATTGTCCACATAAATAATTCACATAAAGCCATTCTTTTCAATTCTAGTTATAATTGCCCTATAAATAGACTCTCTCAATAATTTCACCTTATGAATATAGACTGGATAGATTTTTTAAAATCTAACAATGCCACAATCTCTGATAATTTAGAAATACAGTTCCCTAAAAAACAACAAGCAGCAACTAATTCTATTACTGCCTTAGCTCATCTAG
>DAOVVZ010000417.1:0-2662 GCA_030636915.1 Methylomarinum sp.
GGTAATATCTGGCGTATTGAAGTTACTGATACCGGCAAAGGAATTACAGAAGATAAAATCAATCAGCTTTTTACTTCATTCAACCGTTTAGGTAGAGAGAATACAGCGATTGAAGGGACAGGAATTGGACTTGTAATTACCAAGACGCTTGTGGAACTTATGCTGGGAAAAATAGGTGTTAGTAGTCAAATAGATGTGGGTACGACTTTCTGGTTTGAGCTTAAAGGAAGTCAGCAAGAAATCACTCCTGAACCGGCAAATAAAAGTCGAAGCATAGAGGAGCGTATATCCTTCCTTATACCTAATCAGACTTATACAGTATTGTATGCTGATGATAATGTGGTAAACCTACTGATTGTTGAAAAAATTCTTAGTCATTTTGATAATCTACAGTTTATTTCTGCTGAAGATGGATTAATCGCTCTAGAAAAAACAGAACAGTTTAAGCCTAATTTAATCCTTCTTGATATTCATATGCCGAATATGACAGGAAATGATGCTTGTAAAATGTTCAAGCAAAAAATGCCTGCCATACCCGTGATTGCAATTAGTGCTGATGTTGATAAAGCTGCAATAGAGAAAGCTATGCTATACGGTTTTGACGATTATTTAACCAAGCCATTCGATACAAATAAGTTTATAGAAATGATAAATTTCCATATTGAAGCTTATAACAAAACAACCGCTGTCAGCCCCGAATGGGCTGATAGTCCGCAGTAGCAGGGGAAGTGGGGCAAGGAAAAACCAAGTAAAATTGGCGCTAGAAAGGCTATTGTGTTTCCTAGCTAAAAGTTTTTCGAGCGTTTCATGAGATTTACATTTTTAGTAAGGTGTTTTTAAGAGTATTTATGCAGGATTGTAGTGTTTTGAATTGATTGTCTGTGATATTTATTTTAGCAAGGTGTTGATCCATTAAAGTATTTGCTAGCTGATGCATTTCATCATGCCGTGCTTTCAGATCATCTAAATCGGTTATATTAAAAAGTTGAGTTTGTCTGGCTCTGTTTATCCAAAAACCACATTGGCATTTTTTACTATCCATAATTGGCCAATGCTGGGTGTTACAGTTTACAGATTGTAAGCTGGTCTCAATCTTTTGTATCCATTGCTCGATGATGAGTTTGAATATCTCAATGTTCCTTTCTTTTTCAGAGTAGTTTTTGTTCCCACAAGCAATCCATTGTTGATTAGGCTTATAGTTGTGTAACCAATCGGGGGTTTGAGTTGCTGGTATAGGGCGAGATATCCCATAGCCTTGAGCTTTATGGCAACCCATCAGTAGTAACATTAAACCATGTCTAGTTGTTTCAACACCTTCTGCAATGACTGCTCGGTTAAATGAGTGGGCTAGACCAATGACGCCATCTATAATGGTGTAATCATTTGGATCATCTAATATATCTCTTACAAAAGATTGGTCTATTTTGATGGTATTAACCGGTAGGTTTCTTAAGTGGGTTAAAGAGGAGTAGCCCGTTCCAAAATCATCAAGAGCAATACATAGTCCTAGTGCATTTTTACAGGTTTTTATGATCTGTTTGATGGAGTCTAGATCACCCAATGCGCTACTTTCAAGAATTTCCAGTTGTAATAAATTTGAGTTAATCTCAGGATACATTGCTAACGCTGTATCAAGTTGCTTGATGAAAGTTGGCGATTGTAAATGATAAGAAGAAATATTGATGCTAATCTCTAATTTAATACCTTGCACATTCCATAAAGAAAGTTGTTTGAGTGCTTCATTAATCACCCAGTTACCAATCTGAGTTTCTAAGGCAGTATCCGCAATAACGGGTAAAAAATCTAAGGGTGGGATCAGCCCTTTTTCAGGGTGCTGCCAGCGGATTAAAGCTTCTGCGCCAAAAACAGTTCCTGTCGTCATGTCTACTTTTGGCTGGTAATACAAACAAAGCTGGTTGTTTAGTAAAGCTTGTTGTATTTCAGTAAGTTGTTTTTGTTTTTTGACCAGGTATTGATCATCTGCAGGGTTAAATAAACGGTAGCTACCTCGTCCCTTTTGTTTTACTTGATACATGGCTTGATCAGCATGGCGTAATAAGGTATCTAAATCCGCATTGTCATTTGGATATAATGAGACACCAATTGATGCGCTAATATTGATGTTTTTCTCATCAAGAGTAAAAGGTTGAGCAAGCGCGTTGATAATGCGTTGTACTGTCTGTTCGCAATGCTCGCTTGATTCTATATCTCCAAGCAGAATTGCAAATTCATCACCACCTTGACGAGATACGGTGTCTTCTTCTCGTATATGTTCCTTAATACGTTGTGCCACTTTAATCAGTAATTGATCACCAACACTATGTCCATAATGATCATTGACGGGTTTAAAGTTATCCAGGTCAAGAAAACAAATAGCAAGTAGGGTTTCTGTTCGTTTGCTATGGGCAATCGCTTGGTTAAAACGGTCAGAAAAAAGCGCGCGATTAGGTAACAGTGTTAATTCATCAAAATGCGCCATTAATTCTAATTTTATATCATTACAGTTCAAATCGTTAAGATCGGAAGCGAACAGTTCCCATTGCCAGTTAAACCAACCAACTTGTACGCGGACATATACCGCATCTTGGCTATACGATCCGGTATAAGTTCCCATGGGGTTGTAAGGCTCGCCCGGAACATCTTCCGTATCCATGCTGCCGGA
>DAOVVZ010000009.1:0-11808 GCA_030636915.1 Methylomarinum sp.
AATAATGGAGCCAAAAGGATCTTTACCAACAATACACAAATTAAAGGTGGCTGATTCATCTTCAGGCCAAGTAATAAATTTAGTAAAGTTATAAAGATAGCCCGCTTTGATTTTATATTCAATTTGGGCTTCTTGGGCAAAAGAAAAGCCAGATAAGAACAGCAAGTAGAGAAGAGAAAATACGCTCAAGCAACCGTGTATTTTTTTTGAATGAACGTTATATTTATCCATATTTAAAGTAAAATACAACAAGCACCTGATTTAAAGCGAGAAAAAACTAGAGTATAGCTGAAACATATTATAAATCTACGCTTCTAAAAAAAAACATTTTAACACCTTAATTATGCCAAGGTGATCATCCACACCAGCACTTTCTCTGATGCTGTGCATAGCCCACATAGGGTTACCTACATCCACCGTCCTAACACCTAGTTTTGCTGATGTCATTGGGCCAATAGTGCTTCCACAAGGTATATCAGTCCGATGTGAATATTTTTGATAGGGCACTGCACTTTGTTCACACCAATTAATAAACATCGCCTCCGAAATGCTCTCGGAAGAGTAGCGCTGGTTAGCGTTCAATTTTATAACAGGGCCTTTATTAACCATTACTTTATGTTCAGGCTCATACGCTGATGGAAAGTTGGGCTGATAAGCATGTGCCATATCAGCACTAATCATAAAACTATTTGCCAATGCACAAAGATAAGCTTCTTTATCCATATTTTGGGCTAAAGCAATTCGCTGAAGAATATCCGGCAAGAAACTTCCATCTGCCCCTTTAGTGCTTTCACTACCAACCTCTTCATGATCAAAGAAGGCGCAAACTAGGGTATTTCCTGATTGCAACACAGTCTCATCCAGCATAGCCTTTAACCCAGCATGACAAGAAGCCAAATTGTCTAGCTGGCTATTACTATAAAATTGCTGCCGATCCCCCCAAAGCACACCTTTTTGAGTATCATAAACATTTAATTCCCAAGATAAAATATGCTCAGCTTTAATCCCTGATGCTTTTTCTAACAAGCCATGCAAATAAGTCTCTGGTAATTGCTCATCCAATGCCATTGATATAATTAAAGGCAGTTCATTTTGCTTATGTAGCTTCAAACCTTCTTCATTAACCTTTCGATTCATATGAATGGCCAAATTAGGCAAGCGTAATAATGGCTCTTGAAAATGAACTAACCGACTCGCAATACTGCCCTCAGGCGTTTTATAACTAATCCGCCCAGCTAAACTTAAATCTCTATCAGTAAATGTCGCCAAAATTGGCCCACCATAGACTTCCACACCCAGCCGAAGCAAACCACTCTCTTTGTTAACAGGGTTTGGTTTAATCCGTAATCCAGGAGAATCAGTATGTGCACCTAAAATTTTATAGCCCGTTTTATCTAACGAATTAACTCCTGAGACAAAAAATACAATCGAAGAATCATCCCGAATAACATAGTAACGCCCCCCCTCTCTGAGATCCCATGCCTGCGTTTCATCTAGCAGCTTAAATCCAAAGAGATGTAATTGCTCAACTATCTGTTTAACCGCATGAAAAGGACTGGGGCTGTTATCAATAAAATCCAATAAATCTGTTACTTGTTGTGCGGCTGTCATAATTTTTCTTTCAACTCCAAGGAAACTGAATTAATACAATACCTTAAACCTGTAGGCTTAGGGCCATCTTCAAACAAATGCCCTAAATGAGCACCACAAGACCTGCATGTAATTTCTACACGTCTCATACCATGGCTTTTATCTAGAATCTGCTGAATATTGTCAGAATTTAATTCTGACCAAAAACTTGGCCAGCCTGAACCCGAGTCGTATTTACTATCAGAATCAAATAAAGCTACACCACAACACGCACAATGATAGATACCTTGGTCTTTACAATCGGTGTATTTGCCCGTAAATGCTCTCTCAGTTGCCTTATTTCGGCAAACATTAAACTGTTCCTCGGTTAATGTTTCTCGCCATTGCTGCTCAGTACGTTCATGATCTGCCATTTAAAAATCCTCTTTATTAACCGTTTCATTTTACGCTCAGCACTGTTTTCTGCAAAGTTTAATCCTCCCCATCCTCAATAACCCTGCAATCATTCATTTATTCAAGTCCAAAAGTAACAATGCATTTACTATCAAATAGCATCAAAAAAAATTATGATATAATTCTCAAATTAATGGTTTCAAAGAGAATAATCATGAATGAAATGATGAACTCAGGTATTGAGCTGATGTTTATAGGCATGGCAATAGTGTTTGCCTTTCTTGCATTGCTGATAGTGATGGTCAACTTCATGACCGCTGTCATACAACGTTTCTTCCCAGAAACACCTATTGCAATAACACCTTCTTCGGCATCTACCAGTCATACGGATGCCAATGTCATTGCAGCGATAAGTGCTGCTGTACATCAATACCGTAACAAACATAAATAACAAATCTATTTCAGGATCCTTAAAGCAAACCCACAAAGTGAGCTTAATTAAGACAGACCCAAAAAGGTCACAGGAGAAAAACATGGCAGAAGTTAAAAAGCCCTTAGGCATAACAGAAGTTGTCTTGCGAGATGCGCATCAATCAATCCTGGCTACACGCCTACGCATTGAAGATATGCTTCCTATTTGTGAACAATTAGACCAAATAGGTTACTGGTCTATTGAATCATGGGGTGGCGCCACATTTGATTCTTGCATCAGATACTTAGGAGAAGACCCTTGGGAAAGATTACGCCTATTAAAAGCTGCCATGCCAAAGACACCCCAGCAAATGCTGTTTCGTGGTCAAAATATTTTAGGTTATCGTCATTATGCTGATGATGTTGTTGACAAGTTCGTAGAGCGTTGTGCAGTTAATGGTATTGATGTGTTCCGTATTTTTGACGCCATGAATGATATGCGCAACATTGAGCAAGCGGTTAAAGCCGTACTTAATACCGATGCGCATGCACAAGGTACTATTTCTTACACTACCAGTCCGGTTCATACTATTGATACATGGGTAGAGCAAGGTAAGAAAATTGAAGATATGGGTGCTCATTCTATCTGTATCAAAGATATGGCCGGTTTATTAAAGCCTTATGATGCCTTTGAATTAGTGACTAAATTAAAACAGACAACTAGCATTCCTGTTCATTTACATTGCCATGCAACCACAGGGTTAAGCGTCCCAACGATTATCAAAGCAGCAGAAGCAGGAATTGATAATGTTGACACTGCAATTTCTTCGCTCAGCATGACTTATGGCCACAGTCCCACAGAAACCATTGTCGCTAGTTTAGAAGGTCAGGACCGTGATACAGGGCTTGATATTAATAAACTAGAAGGAATTGCGACTTATTTCAGAGAAACTCGTAAGAAATACGCACAGTATGAAGGTAGCTTAAAAGGCGTTGATAGCCGCATATTAACTTCTCAAGTCCCTGGTGGCATGTTAACCAACATGGAAAGCCAGCTAAAAGAACAAGGTGCAGCCGATAAATTTGATGAAGTACTAAAAGAGATCCCTAAAGTTCGTGAAGACTTAGGCTTTATCCCTTTAGTAACGCCCACATCGCAAATAGTCGGCACACAAGCGGTACTTAACGTTATCGCTGGTGAACGCTACAAAACGATTACCAAAGAAACCGCTGGTGTTTTAAAAGGTGAATATGGTGCAGCTCCCGCACCACTAAATAAAGAACTACAAGCGCGCGTATTAGATGGTGCAGAAGCAATTACCTGTCGCCCAGCTGATTTACTTGAGCCTGAAATGCACAAGTTGATTGCTGATGTTGAAGAAAAAGCCCAAGCCGAAGGTATAAGCCTAGCTGATAACGTAGAAGAAGATGCCCTAATTAATGGCCTTTTCGCGCAAGTTGGCTGGAAATTTATTGCTAATCGAGGCAACCCCGATGCCTTTGAGCCAGCTCCAAATCCAGAAGCTTTTGCTGCTGCAAGCAACAAAAACTCAACAACAGCTGCGATGCCTACTGAAACCTACTCGGTTAATGTCGATGGCAGAAACTACAATGTTGCTGTTGGTCCTAGTGGATCGAATATCAGCGTACAACAAACAGGTAGCCCTACATCCACACCATCAACGAGTAATGGTAAAGTTGTGGAATCACCAATGGCTGGAAATATATTAAAAATCAATGTCACTGCTGGTGCAAGCATTGCCCAAGGTGATGTAGTATTAATAATGGAAGCGATGAAAATGGAAACGGAAGTACGCTCCAAAATCTCTGGAACTGTTAGCGCCTTGAATGTTAAAGAAGGTGATGCCGTTGCAGTCGGCGATACATTAATAACACTTTAATATCCTTTAAGCCCAGTCATTTAATTAACATAAAAATGGCTGAGCCTTTCTCCCTGAATAAAATAAAAACTCTCTATGGAAAACCTCATTGCCCTTTGGGAAAGCACTGGCCTTTATAACTTTAGTGGGCCGCAAGCATTTATGATGCTGGTTGGTTTTTTACTGCTTTTTCTTGCCATTAAAAAAGGTTTTGAACCTTTATTATTACTCCCTATTGGTTTTGGCGCTGTCTTAAGCAACATTCCTATTGCGGGTATCGCTGAGCCTGGTGGCATTTTACATTACCTTTACTTTGGCATTAAATCGGGTATTTTTCCCTTATTGATCTTTATGGGTGTCGGCGCTATGACCGATTTTGGCCCTATGCTTGCCAACCCTAAAACATTACTTTTAGGTGCCGCTGCGCAGTTTGGAATTTTTGCCACCTTACTAGGGGCACTTGCTCTTAATTTTATTCCTGGTATGGAATTCTCATTAAAGGATGCCGCTGCCATTGCTATTATTGGTGGAGCCGATGGACCAACAGCTATTTATGTTGCATCAAAACTTGCCCCTGAATTACTCGGTGCGATTGCCGTTGCCGCATATTCTTACATGGCTTTGGTTCCTTTAATCCAACCGCCTATTATGCGTGCATTAACTACGGAAGATGAAAGAAAAATTGAAATGCAGCAGCTTCGCGTTGTTGGCCTAACAGAAAAAATCGTCTTCCCATTAATGCTACTCACTCTTATTGCATTATTACTACCTTCTGCCGCCCCGCTAGTGGGTATGTTTTGTTTAGGTAATTTAATGAATGCTTGTGGCGTTGTAGAACGACTTAGCAAAACAGCTCAAAATGAATTGATCAATATTGTCACTATCTTTTTAGGCCTAGCGGTTGGCTCAAAATTAAGCGCTGAAGCTTTCTTAAAAGCCGAAACATTAGGTATTTTAGCCTTAGGCGCCATTGCTTTTTGTATCGGTACAGCTTGTGGCGTATTAATGGCAAAAATCATGAACAAATTTAGTGAAACACCAATCAATCCATTAATTGGTGCGGCAGGGGTATCTGCTGTGCCAATGGCTGCACGTGTTGCTAACAAAGTGGGACTAGAAAGCAACCCGCACAACTTTTTATTAATGCACGCCATGGGACCTAATGTTGCAGGTGTTATTGGTTCTGCTGTTGCTGCAGGCATATTGTTAAGCCTGGTACATTAATTAACATTTAATCTTACAAAAAAAGCGCCATTTAGGCGCTTTTTTTATAGATAAAGATGTACCTTTACTTACTTAAAATACCACCAACAATAGCACCCAATAATAAAGGCCCTACATTTATCAGAGCCATAGTAAGCCAGCCCACCAAGTCCGGCAACAACCCCTAGTACAGGAAAATCGCTTATACTTCACGCGGTCACGGATGCGGAATTTATAGCGAGTTGGTTTTTGCCGATAGAAAACCGCAGCTGTGACCGTGTGAAGTATAGTATCGATACAAAGACAAAAACCCACTGCCAATAATAAATGCAGGTAAAAACACCGCTATAATTGCTGCAACCACACCTCCAGCTTTATTTCCTCCCACAACTCCTGCAATTAGCGGCCCTAATGGGTAACCAAAACAACCCTATCGATAGCAGCATCCATACTATCGCCTTACCAATACTTCCTTCTTTATTAGCCTTCATCACTTTTTTCAGCACAATGAATACACTGACTGGAAAAAGGAATTGCCTTTAAGCGTTCTTTTTTAATTGGCTGCCCACAACTCAGGCAAATACCAAATGTGCCACCATCAATACGCAATATCGCTTTCTTAATTTTCTCTATTTCTGTACGCGTACTATTTCCCAAAGCATCCAGCACCTCATCATTTTCTGCTTCAACGGCCTGTTCAGCGAAATCCTTTGAAAGAGGAGAGTCAAGATGTTTTACATCATCTGTTATATGCTTAAGCCTGCCATCTAACTCTTCAAGTAGCTCAATAAGGTTTTCGCGTACCTGTTTAAAATCATTCATATCCTGCCCATTATTTATTAAATATACTCTGCTCGGTCAAGTTTTCAGTTTTTGTCGAAAACTTGACCGTACGGAGTATATGACCGAAAAAAGCACCTAAAGCCCGCTCTATAAGTATTTTTCCATCCACCCAGACCTTTTAAGCCTACGCTTTACAATAAGAAGGAATCCAGCTACGCTCGATCATATGCGGTGGTAATTCGTTAAAATCAAATGCCTTACCATCTTCAATCATTTGTTTCACGTCAAACAATTTGCCAACTTCAGGTATATCATTAAAGAACATAGTGTAAAAAGGACTCACCAATGCTTTTGAAACTTTCATGCCGATAGGCCCGATAAAATTTCGTCTTTGTCCTACATGCGCAACTTCATCAATGGTAATTTCGTCTAGCAGTTCTTTTAAGCGCTCTCTTACTTCTGGTTCATCTACCAATACTTCATCAAATAAAGCATGTAAATGGCAGTAAAAAGTAACCCCCATTAACTCAGTAACAAATGCAGGTGTATCCATTAAAAAGCCAGGGAATTTTGGAAACTGCTCATAAATCTTTTCTTTAATAGGACCTAATGGCACCCATTCAACTTTATCTAATCCACAAGTCTTTAGCATTTCGTCAAATAAACGTACATGACAAAACTCTTCAGCCAAATGCACGCGACTAATTTTATCTTCTACTGTGTGAGAATTTGCCATATCAGGTACTGAGTCCCAAGCACCTTTGATACCGACCCATTCATGGCGAGCAAACTTGTAAATACCTGTAAGCATTAAAGTCATACGATCTAATGATTCAATGTCGTCCTGTACTTCCACATAGTTACGATAGAATGCATCCGGATCAGCCAGTGGTGTACGTAGTGAAACAGGATTATCCTGAAAATGCTTCAATCTAGCCCGTTTTTTTGCCAGATCCTTATCATCTTCAAAAAGCTCTCCGCCATGCTGCTGAGTAAATTCCCAGTAATCTTCAAAATTCGCTTTTCTTTGTTCTTCAGTAGCCGGTGAAAAAACCGACAAATACTTACCTGCTCCCATTTTTGAAAACTCCTCTTATGATTTAAACTGACTATTGTATAGTCACCATTATCTGTCATCCCCCTACCAGGGGCAATTAATCATTTCCCGATAAAAACAAGAACAATAACATTATTTATTATAATGATACTGCTTCATTTTACTTAGCAATGATTAATTTTTTATCTTTTACTTCGACATGGATTACATCACCCGCCACAAAGTTACCAGCTAATATTTCATTTGCCAATAGATTCTCTAGTTGGTTCTGGATTGCTCTTTTTAACGGCCTAGCACCATAAACCGGATCAAAACCAGCGTCACCTAATAAGTCTAATGCCTGTTCGCTAATTTCAAAACCCATTTCTTTATCCTGCAATCGTGCTTTAAGATATTCAATCTGGTTTTTGGCAATTGCCCGGATTTGTTCTTTACCTAATGGGTGAAATACAACCGACTCATCTATTCTATTGATAAATTCAGGTCTAAATTGCATGGAGACAATTTCCATAACGGCCGCTTTCATCTCTTCATAATTGTCATCACCGGCTAATTCCTGAATTCGATCCGAACCTAAATTTGAGGTCATCACAATCACCGTATTTCTAAAATCAACGGTTCGCCCCTGACCATCAGTTAAACGCCCATCATCAAGTACTTGTAGCAACACATTAAAGACATCAGCATGCGCTTTTTCTACCTCATCCATTAAAATAACCGAATACGGTTTTCTTCGTACCGCCTCCGTCAAATAACCGCCTTCCTCATATCCTACATACCCAGGAGGTGCGCCAATTAATCTAGCAACCGAGTGTTTTTCCATAAACTCTGACATATCAATGCGCACCATAGCCTCTTCGGTATCAAACATAAATGCAGCCAGAGCCTTACATAACTCCGTTTTACCCACACCGGTTGGCCCTAAGAACAGGAATGAACCATTCGGTCTATTAGGATCAGACAACCCTGCTCTTGATCGGCGAATAGCATTACTTACTGCTTTCAATGCTTCCTGTTGGCCAATAACACGCTGGCTCAATTCAGCTTCCATGCGAAGTAGCTTGTCTCGCTCGCCCTCCATCATTTTGGAAACAGGAATCCCTGTCCATTTGGAAACCACCTCGGCAATTTCTTCATCAGTGACTTTATTTCGCAACAATTTCATATCCTGCATTTCTGCCTGAGAAGCCAAATCCAGCTCTTTCTCTAATTTTGGGATTTCGCCATACTGAAGTTCAGACATCAAAGCTAAATCATTAGCCCGACTTGCCGTTTCCAGCCTGAATCGTGCTTGCTCCAGTTGTTCTTTAATCGATGCAGAGCCTTGTAACGCCGCTTTTTCACCTTTCCATATTTCTTCTAAATCAGAATATTCTTTCTCTAATTCTGATATTTCTGTTTCTAATGTTTTCAAACGTTTCTTCGACGCTTTATCCGACTCGTTTTTCATCGCTTCACGTTCAATTTTTAATTGAATCAAGCGTCTATCCAGCTTATCCATCACTTCTGGTTTAGAATCAATTTCCATCCGAATTCGGCTAGCCGCTTCATCAATTAAATCAATGGCTTTATCCGGTAATTGTCTATCAGAAATATAACGATGCGATAATGCTGCGGCAGCAACAATTGCCGGATCGGTAATATCAACCCCATGATGCACCTCATAGCGTTCTTTTAAGCCTCGCAAAATTGCAACCGTGTCTTCAACGCAGGGTTCGTCAACCTGAATCTTTTGGAAGCGACGCTCTAATGCCGCATCTTTTTCAATATACTGCCTATATTCATCTAATGTCGTTGCTCCGACACAATGTAATTCACCTCGCGCCAAAGCTGGTTTTAGCATGTTACCAGCATCCATAGCACCATCCGCCTTGCCTGCACCCACCATGGTGTGTAGCTCATCAATAAACAGAATGATCTGACCTTCGCATTTGGCAACATCATTTAATACCGCTTTAAGACGCTCTTCAAATTCGCCACGAAACTTCGCCCCTGCAATTAATGCAGCCATATCTAAAGATAATACCTGCTTACCTTTTATGCCTTCCGGTACTTCACCATTAACAATACGTTGGGCTAAACCTTCTACAATTGCTGTTTTACCAACACCAGGCTCACCAATTAACACAGGGTTATTTTTAGTTCTGCGTTGTAATACCTGAATAGTTCGACGGATCTCATCATCTCGGCCAATAACCGGATCTAACTTACCTTGCTCCGCTCTTTCGGTCAGATTAGTGGTATATTTCTTTAACGCCTGCCTTTGGTCTTCTGCATTGGCATCATCCACCGGCTGTCCACCACGTAAATTATCAATCGCTTGTTCAATTGCCTGCTTATTAACACCATGTTTTTTCAACAAGGCTTGCATAGAACCTTTGGCCTCACAAGCCGCTAACAAAAACAGCTCACTGGAAATAAAGTTATCTTGGCGTTGTTGAGCAATCTTATCGGTTAAATTTAACATACGAGATAATTCATTCGATAACTGAACATCTCCGCCAGTACCGGAAACAGTAGCTAGTTTTGTAATCTCTTCTGCAATCTCTGCTCGCAATGCGCTCACATTTACCGCTGTTTGTATCAGTAATGGTTTAATACTGCCGCCATCCTGGTCTATTAATGCAAGCATCACATGTAACGGTTCAATAAATTGCTGATCTTTACCTATAGCTAAACTCTGAGCATCACCTAAGGCTTGTTGAAATTTACTGGTTAATTTATCCATTCTCATGATGTATACCTTTTTTAATAGATTTAATTAGTTAGCTCTAATATGGGGAACAGCAGAATAGTTTTCAAGCTAGAGACCATTTATCTCGCTTAAATGGTTCTATAAGGAGGGATTATAAAAGAGAGGACATAAAACGGATAGTGCCTCATGCAGAGACACTACCTGTAATGCTGCTACAGCATTAAATTGAAAGCTTATTTTTTTAGTTTAGCCATTCTTCCCTGAGCCAAATACATAGGGTTAATACACTTAAGATAAAAGATAACAAACACTGTTCCTACCACCAACAACACCGCTCTAGCCAAACGTTTTGCAAGGAGTACATGAGGGCGTAAATAACGTAAAAAAGACATCATTCTTTCAACCTTTGGGGCTAAAAGCGTCAGCAGCCACAACACAACAGCCGCAATCATTCCGATCACGGTGTAAGAGCTATTTAGAACAGGTTTAATAAAAGGCTCCCAAGAAAATCCCAGAATGGCTACGACAACTAAAATAATGGGAGCCCAAAGCCATGGAAAAACTTGTAAAGCTTTACCAAAAACATGTTCAGAGACATCTAATTGTTTAAGGTAATCAGGGTTAGATGCAGGCGTTTTCATAAATTCAGCAATTTGTAAAAAACGCCAATCATCTTCTGGCTGTGACTTAGTATGGCCAAATTTTGCCAAATCGTCTTTACTCATCTGATAAGCATCTAACATCAAAGAATAGGCTTCTACTTCTGTAAAGGCATCTAGATCAGTACGCATTAGGGACAGCTTTTCTTGTACTACTGGGTCAACACCAAATTTGTCAGAAGTGGCCGGAATGATCTCATCCTCTTGAGCCGGAACACCCTCTTGATTATTCCAGCTAATAACTCTCTCACCCAAGCCTTTACGCAAATCAATAAAAACAATATTGTCTTCACCTTTACTATCTATCAAATGCAGCAAACTTTCGGTACGAACACGATCCTGCAACACACTACTTACACGCAAAAGCACCGAAACAGGATCAGTATCTACTTCGTTCTCCATACCCATTTGCCCACAAGCATCACTGACTATAAAACGAGTGCAGTTATTTTTTAATAAGCTTTCTATCCCTTGGTTATCAAACACGCCTCCATCAACCAACTGTGGCACAATCTTTTCATCTTCATTTTTGTCAAAATAAAGATTGCTTACGGCTAAAGGCGTGAACAAAGCAGGTACACAAGCAGAAGCCGCTACAGCATGTCCTAAAGGAAAATCCTGCTGTGCTACCACCATATTCTGGTAGCCTGTTGCTCTACGTAAACGAATAGGCTTTTTATCAATACGAATATTTGATTTTCGAGTAGCCGGCTCGCCCATTGTTTTTGCAGTAAATTGCCAATTACGCCCACCATTGAGAGTAGTCGAATTCAGGACAAGAATAGGCACTTTTGCAACCCGATCATCATTATTCTCATCAGGATGAAAATTATCAGGGCCACCCAGTGGTTGAATCTTCAGCTTACGCATCTCCACAGGATTACCTAAATTTTCGATCACCGATTGATAGAGATATTCATTGTAAAGCTCAGCAATACGATCACTACGAGAGTAATCTGCTTCTTTCATCTTGATGTTTTTTCTAATATCAGCAAGAACACTCATGCGAATATTCTTTTCCGTTGCCTTTAAAAAATCCACCTCAATAATTTTAATAATATCGATGTAATCTTGATCAGTAATTTCCTTATCAGGTTTTGTTTCTAAAAGGTTTTTTAAGTGCAAATAATATAAAGC
>DAOVVZ010000423.1:0-2620 GCA_030636915.1 Methylomarinum sp.
AGCATCAATTTTTGTAATGAATTTAGATAATGCAACTTATCAAAAAGAAACTAGCCCAATGCAGTCACATATTAATGTCGGGTCGGGCATAGACTGTACTATTCGTGAATTAGTTGAAAGCGTTGGTAAAGTCATTGGCTATAAAGGAGAAATAGTCTTTGATACTAATAAGCCAGATGGTGCACCAAGAAAATTGATGGATGTGTCAAGACTGGGAAAACTAGGTTGGAAAGCAAAAACTAATTTAGAAGATGGGCTAAAAATGACGTATCAGTGGTTTTTGGCTAATCAGGACGGCTTTAGAAAATAACTTTGCTTACTAAATTAAAAACACTACGCCAACACCAAGGCTCTATGCGTTATTTTCAAAACACCTCATGGCCCATGGGGGCAAAAACGCTGCGTCTGGGTGTTGGCCTAGTGGTTGGTATCTGGGTGGCGCGTTACTTAGGGCCTGAGCAATTTGGATTGTTGAGTTACGCACAAAGCTTTGTGGTCCTGTTTACGGCAATTGCCACATTAGGCCTAGATGGCATAGTCGTACGCGAGCTGGTGAAACATCCAGAAAAGCGTGATAGTTTACTCGGCACAGCTTTTGGGCTAAAGCTTATCGGTGCCATAATGATCCTGCCCGTGTTAGCCATCGCAGTACAACTGACCAGTAATGATTCATACACGAATATATTGGTATTTATTATTGCATCAGCCACAATATTTCAAAGCTTCAATGTCATCGACTTTTATTATCAAGCCACTGTTCAATCAAAATATGTTGCTTTGGCAAATGCCATTACATTGGCTATTTCCAGTGCAATTAAAGTAGGTCTGATACTTAACGAAGCACCTTTGATTGCGTTTGCCGCTATGGTGATTTTTGATAGCGTTGTGCTAAGTTTTGGGCTTATTTATTTCTATTTGAAACAGTTGAAATTAAAAATTCTAAACTTCAAATTTAGCCGAACGTTGGCTGTTGAATTATTAAGAGATAGCTGGCCATTGATTCTTTCAGGTCTCGTCATTTCGGTTTATATGAAAATAGATCAGATCATGATTAAAGAAATGATTGATATGGAAGCTGTGGGGCAATATGCTGCAGCGGTAAGAATTAGCGAAGCCTGGTACTTTATTCCTATGGTAATTACTTCATCGCTTTTCCCTGCGATTATTAATGCTAAAAAGCAAAGTCAATCCTTGTATTACGCACGTTTACAAAAGTTATATGACGTGATGGTTTGGATGGCAATAGCCATTGCTTTACCCATGACCTTTTTGTCGGATTGGGTCGTTAGCTTATTGTATGGAGAGCAATATAATCAGGCTGGAGGTGTGTTAATGATACATATTTGGGCGGGTGTTTTTGTGTTTTTGGGAGGGGTATTTGGAAAATATCTAACAAATGAGAATTTAACAAAAATAACTTTTTATCGAACACTTTTTGGAATGGTAATGAATGTTTTTTTGAATACTATTTTAATACCTAAGTATGGAATTAAAGGAGCTGCAATGGCAACGTTATTAGGGCAGTTTGCTGCTAATTATATGTATGATTTTTTTGATAAAAGGTTACATTGTCAATTGAAAATGAAAACAAAAAGCTTTTTACCTATTCATTATATTATAAAAAAATCAATTGGTTAAATGATGAGAAAAAGAATTCTAATCATAGGTGAAGCTGTTTTTTTGTGAGTGGTCTTATGAGAAAACGAGAGGGGGTTCCACTGATTGCAGTAGTTGGAGCAGGCTTTATGGTTCTACAATTGCATTGTATTGGCTCGTGCAGGGTTTAGTGTTGATATTTATAATCCACTAGGTATTTTAATGGCTGCATCAACAAGAAATCAATTTCGTATTCATGCCGGCTACCATTACCTAAGAAGTCCTAAGACAATTAGAGAAGTACTTGATAGTCGTAAGAGCTTTATTTCTGAATATATAGAGGCGGTTATAGGAGGCCTACAGTATTATTATGTTATGCCAAAGTCTGGTTCACGAATTTTACTTTCTGAGTATATTGAGATCATGGGTTCATTTGGATTACCATTACGTGATACGAGGCCAGACTGGATGGGTTTTTCATTTATAGAGTCTTGCTGGGAGGTGGAAGAAGAACTTTATAGTGTAAGCTTTCTTCGTAAGATATTGGAGGATAAATTATCTCAGGAAAAGGTAACATTCCATCAAAAGATATTTGATCAGTCTAAAGAAGAAAATAATTATGAACATATAACATATGCAACTGAATTGCTTAGAAAAAGACAAAGCTGAAATACTTGTTTATTATGATTATCCTGCCGAAAACTGGCCGCATATTAGAACGACCAACCCGATAGAATCTGTCTTTGCTACTGTAAGGTTGCGGACGAATAAAATGAAAAACTGTGGGAGCCGCACTACCACGCTAACGATGGCATTTAAACTAATGGAAATGGCTCAGAAAATATGGCACAGGTTAAGAGCATCTAGCAGATGTTATCTCAGGTGTTAAATTTATCGATGGAATTAAACAAACAGGCGATCAAAAACAGGAAGCCGCTTGATTAAGCCATACAACAGATTTGACTGTAGCTCTATGAGAGACCTCTAGAGAAGACAAAGTTTTAAAAAGGAGGAATAAAGAAGG
>DAOVVZ010000018.1:0-9261 GCA_030636915.1 Methylomarinum sp.
TATCAGAAGAACTGGAAAATGCAGTGATTGTGGCCATTATTTGTGACCGAGGTGATCGTTATCTTTCTACAGGTGTTTTTCCTAGTTAAATAAAAATTTAAACATTAGACAAGGATGGGCACGAAAGAACCTTTGCCCATCCTACATGATATAAATATATGTATTTTATAGGGTACAGCGGACTGAAGTCCGCTTTACGATTCATACAAAATTGTCGATGTGAATAATGGAATACAAATTGAGGTTTTGGTTAGGATGATTTATAAAAATCAGAATTATCAAGTAGCATGTGCTAATGCGTAATGTAGGTGCAACATATAGTCGCAGTGTTTTACGCCGTTTGGCTCATTCGGCGTTGTTTTTTTTATGTCTATTGACTCAAACAGTTAATGCCTTTGATAAACTCTCAATTGACGTTGCAAAGATAGATACAAAAGATTGGCAGTTAAACGATGTTAGTCTTACTTTGCTAAATATTGATCAGCAGACGCAACAACTGGTTCTATCCATTAAGCAATTAACATTACCCGAGCCTTTTACTGACATTACTTTTTTTGATGTTCAGTGTTTGTCTTTTAGCTGGCAAGATAATGAAATCTTGTGTGACAAAGGTAAAGCAGGCATTAAATCACCCAGCTCCATTTCATCCCCTTTTGATTTTTCTTTTGCTATAACAGATAAACAAAGTCACTTTAATATTAAAAATCTTAAGTTCTCTCAAGGGATACTCTTGCTTAATGCAAAGGTGAAAGGTGATACTTGGTCGCTAAAGCTTAAGTCTAAAGACATACTGCTACAGCATCTAAAGCCTTTGTTACCAGAAAAATTACTAGATGATATAAGCAGTGGTTCGGTGGATGCTGATATTAAAGCAAGTGGGAATAGTAGTGGGCTTGATCAGTTAGTCATTAAAACCCAGTTTAAAAAGGTTTCTCTGCAAGCAAAGCAAGGGAAGCTGGCTGCTGAATCATTAAATCTGGCGTTTGATTTAGTCGCAAAACATAAACAAGGCAGTTGGCAATGGGAAAACAATAGTCATATCCAGCAAGGCGAGCTATATATTGACCCTGTATATATGGATATTAAGGGGCAGGGGATAACTTTAAATACTAAGGGGTTATGGCATAAACAAGGCGTTATTGAATTACAGCAAGTTAAATTAACTCAGCCAGATGTTGTCGATCTTACTGCCCAAGGACTAATCAACACTAAGACTGAAGTCCCGATAGAAACAGCAAATATTTCAGTGGATATTGACGATTTAGATATTTTTACTCAGCAATATGTTATGCCGTTTATGGAGCAAACGGGCGTAGAAGGGATACACTTAAAAGGCCAGTTAACAGCGCAGATAAATATCGCCAAATCTGCGATAGAGCAAGTATTGGTACAACTTAAACGTCTTGATGTAAGTGATGATAAAAACAGGCTGGCAATTGAGCAAGTAAAAGGTGGGCTGAATTGGTCAAGCACAGAAGCTGCGAGCAAGCCATCTTATATGCACTGGGATAAACTGAAAGTTAAAGCCATTCCTATTGAAGCAGGAGAGCTTAAATTTTTGTTGTTGAATAAAAGGATTACCTTATTAGAAAAAAGCCGTATTCCTTTATTAGGCGGCGTGCTGGATATTAACCAATTTGATTGGCATAAGGATACGGCTGATGAACCTACAGTGTATTTTTCTGGTGCAATTCATGATTTATCATTAGAGCAATTATCTGCTGCTTTAGACTGGACACCTTTATCCGGTAATATTAGTGGCAGCATTCCGGGTGTGGATTATAAAGATAAAACATTGACGGTTAAGGGTGGGCTAAAAGTGAATGTGTTTGATGGCACGATCAAGATAAAACAATTAGCGTCATCAGGTATGTTTAGCGATTTTTCAAAATTTCACATGGATATGGAATTAGATAACCTGGATTTATATGCACTGACCCAAAAATTTAAAATGGGGGCAATGGAGGGACGAGTGTCTGGCTTCGTTAAGGATCTATATTTAGAAAACTGGTCGCCGGTGACTTTTTATGCCTGGCTGGGCACGCCTGATAATGATGATTCAAGACATAGAATCAGCCAAAAAGCAGTGCAAAATATAGCCAGTGTTGGTGGGGGTGGCGCGGCTGATGTTATCTCTAAAGGCTTTTTGCGTTTTTTTGATACCTTTGGCTACGACCGCTTAGGCTTTGGCTGTTATCTGCATAATGGTGTTTGTCAGTTAATGGGGGTGGAGGCAGCTGAACAGGGCTATTACATTATTAAGGGTGGGGGAATACCAAGAATTGATGTGGTCGGGTATAATCCACAGGTCGATTGGGCCGTATTAATGCAACGTTTGTCACGAATTTCTATGACTGATGAGGTGGTGATTGAATAATGTAGGGCTTTGTTTTTGGTACCAGCGACGATTAGGTACAAGAAACAATTAAATTCTGAGCTCGTTTTGTCGGGTGGTGTACTATTTTTTAATCAAAACGAGTTTAAAAAATGAAAGTAAAATTAGCGATCACTTTATTCTGTTTATTACAAATCATTTCAGTGCAAGCGGCTGAATATAGCTTCGGAGTTGTGCCGCAATTTGAAGCACGTCAGCTTTATGCAATATGGAAACCAATATTTAAAGTGTTAGAGCAAAAAACGGGTCATACTTTTAAAATGTTGGGGACAGAGTCTATATCAGAATTTGAAAGAGAGTTTGGTAAGGGGAGTTATGACTTTGCTTATATGAATCCTTGGCATTCCCTTGTTGCCTTTGAAAAACAAGGATACCTGCCCTTGGTAAGAGACAATGTTCGAAAACTAAATGGTGTTTTAGTCGTTCGTAAAGACAGTGGTATTACTGATATATCTCAACTTGAGGGGAAACGGGTGGCATTTCCATCCCCCAATGCTTTAGGTGCCTCATTGTTGATGCGTGCAGAGTTAAAAAACTTACATGGCGTTTCTATTCAACCGATTTACGTGGGTACGCATTCATCGGTTTATTTAAATGTAGCCCTTAATCAAGCTTCAGCAGGTGGGGGGGTATTACGCTCTTTCAAAAACCAGAAACCTAATGTTCAGGATTTGCTTAATATCATCTATAAAACCCAATCTATAGCGCCACATCCAATCAGTGCACATCCTAGAGTTTCAAAAGAAGTGATTGCTCAGGTAACGCAAGCTTTTTTAGAAATGAAAAATGATCCTGTGCAGCAAGCGCTTCTGGCAAAAGTTCCGATGAAACAACCTGTTGCCGCGAGTGTTGAAGATTATCAACCATTAAAAGAGATGGGTTTAGAACCCTTTTATGTCAAAGATTAAGTTTAAATTAGGATTGCGTGGAAAAAGCATTTTAATTGCTTTTATTTCCTCTTTTATCCTGTTTTCTTTTTTTCTGTTTTATGCCATACCTGCGATGGAAAAACAGGCTGTTTTATTGCTAAAAAAAACTTCTCAGCAACATTTACAAACGCTGTCAATCGGTGTTGTTGGTCCATTACTTAAGAGACAATATGCCTCTTTATATGAATTATTAGACAGTCAACAAGCCGAAAACAGCGGTTGGAAAAACCTTACCTTGGTGACTGAAGAAGGCCTGATGATATATCCATTAATAGCTGGAAAATCAGAATTGTCTCAAGGTGAGGTTTTTATTGAGACGGATGTTGTTTTTTTAGATGAAAAACTGGGTAAGCTAAGCCTTATCAGCAATATTTCAAATAAACTGGAAGAATTACGCCTACAACTGTATAAAAATATCTTGGCTGTACTTTTTACCTTATTCTTTTTATTGATAATTATTCTGTTTTTTATTGAAAAGAAGATAACTCGACCGTTGGCAAATCTCAATCTGGCCTTTATGCAACTTGCCAGACAGAATTATAGTTATGAACTCCCTGAATATACAAATGATGAAGTGGGAGAGGTTATTACTGGCTTTAAAACAATGCGCGATAAGATGCACAGCCATAAGACTGAAATGAATGGCTTATATGAATCCGAAAAATTAATGACGGAAAAACTTCGTCTTTTGGTGAAAGATGTTGAGGCTGAACGGCATAATGCTGAGAAAGCGAATGAAGCAAAATCCCAATTTTTATCTTCCATGAGCCATGAGTTACGCACACCCATGAATGCAATTCTAGGTTTTGGACAGTTATTGGATATGAATGATGAAGAGAACTTAACTCTGGAGCAGAGTGATAGTATTAAAGAAATTCTTAATGCAGGGAATCACTTATTAAATTTAATCAACGAGGTTCTGGATTTAAGTAAGATAGAATCGGGTGAGCTCAAGATATCAATGGAAAGCGTTAAGTTTAGTACACTCCTTAATGAATGCTTTGCCTTAATCAACCCTTTGGCAGAGCAAGGCCACATTAGTATATTTAATAGTATTAGTCCAAAACTGGATTATTATCTGCGCGCTGATAACGTTAGATTAAAGCAAGTGCTGCTAAATCTCTTGTCCAATGCTATTAAGTATAATCGTCAACAGGGAAATGTTACTTTAACAGCCAAAAAAACTGACGATAAACGGCTAAGGATTCTGATTACTGACACCGGCCAAGGGTTATCTGCTGATCAGCAGCAGAAGCTGTTTCAACCATTTGAGCGGCTAGATTCAGAATTTAGTACAGTTGAAGGGACTGGTATTGGTTTAGTCATTAGCAAACGTCTAGTTGAATTGATGGGTGGGGTAATAGGTGTCATTAGCACCCCTGGTCTTGGCAGTACCTTCTGGATCGAACTTGATCTGATTGAGGAAATTACTGTTTTACCAGATGAAACAACATTGATTGAGACACCATCTTTAAATACTTTGCCTGATCAAAATGCTCTGGTTTTGTATGTTGAAGACAATCCTGCTAATTTAAAAGTAGTTGAGCAACTGATAAAGAAGCGTACTGATATCAAGCTAATTAGTGCACCTTCGCCGTTATTGGCACTGGATATAGCTCAAGCTCATCGACCTGATCTTATTTTGCTCGATATTAATTTGCCAGAAATGGATGGCTACGAATTGTTGAGCCGCTTACGAACTTATGAGCACCTAAAAAATATTCCTGCGGTAGCCATTAGTGCTAACGCTACACGAAAAGATGTTAAAAAAGGGTTAGACGCTGGATTTATAGATTACTTGACTAAACCAATCGATGTGAAACAGTTTTATAAGATGATTGATCGGCTAATAGATTAAGGATGGTTATCAATAGCTAAAGCACTTTGTAAGTATCCATTTGGTTAGGATTATTAAATGGCTTTAGCTGTACAGCTAATTGAATTTAAGATGTTATAGCCTGAGAACACAAGTTTTTTTATCATCCGCAGTCATTAATCTTGCTGCTAAGTTATGATCAGTCAAGTAGGATGGGCAAAGGGGCTTTATCCCGTGCCCATATTATTGTTATAAAACAAGATGGGCACGTCGTTCCTCCTTTACCCATCCTTGTATATTAAATACATCTCTTAAACACAAGGTTTTTAACATGAAGAGGTTATAGTAAGAACTGATTTTCTGGGGAAGCCGACCCATCCTGAAGCTTTGAGCTTGTACGTAGATTGGCTCCCCACCCTCGTCATCCATATCGTGGAGTATCTACGTAGGAATTGTGAATGGATAATAAATCAAATACAATGGTTTTTCCATGCTTTAATTTAGATAATGCCATTTTTGAATGGTAGGAAATTAGAAAATAAAGCTGATTCTACAAGTTTGACTGTGATAGTCTTGTTTTGATGATGGATGGTGAAATGGATTTTAAATATATTGTTTAGCCAAATACCGCGCAATTGTACTGGTCTTAAAATGATTGTCGGCGTTTAATCATCGCTTTAATAATTCTGTCAAAATAATTGTGTATGATTAACGCAGTAAGGATTAATGCGGTGCCTGTTGCTATTTTTAAGGTGAAAGGTTCATGGTTGATGGTATGTCCCAGATAGAGCGCTAGTACAGGTGAGATCATGGGAATCATTGCAACTGTAGTTGCTGGCAAATGAATTAGCACGTAATAATAAAGTACAAAGCCTATTGTGGTTGCTATGATGCCTAAATAAAGAATTGAAGCGATGTTAATGAGCGGTAATTGCTGAGGCCATTGGGCATTGTCAAACACTATCCATGTGAACATATAAGCGGGTAATGCAAATAATAATCCGCCGGTTACTTGGGTTGTCGCGGGAAGTTTTGCGTTAATACGTTTTACCCAAACCGCACTGGCTGTTTGTAAAGCAACAGCAAGTAATACCGCGCAGATGGCATATACAGCATCAATGTTTATTTGTAATGCTGAATTGAATATAATAATTAAGCCAGATAAACCTAGGCAATACGCTGTGAACCTGCCGAAACTGAGAGTTTGCTCTTTTAACCAAATAGTAGCGAATAAGGTGGTTAAAAAAGGCGATAAACCAAAAATTACAGATACCCAGCCAGAAGGAATAAATTGAGCGCCCCAATACACAGACATCATTGCTGCATAAACTTGTATGGCAACTGCAAAATAAGTGATTCTTGCTTTACGATGGGAAGGCAGGCGTTTACGACGAATGATTAATAATAAAATCATACAGACTGCACCTATAGTCATACGCGCGCCGGCACCAAAAATAAATCCAGCTTCTTCGCCACTCCATTTAATTGCCAAAGGCGTGGTTGCCCATAAAATAATGATACTGAGGTAGGCTAAAGCGATACGCATAGATGACTCTTGCAGATTAAACACAGCCCATTCCAAAGGAAGAGCGGGATGAGAGGGGCTAAAGAATCGATATGCCACTGATAATATAGATTAATCTCGCTATTCCTCTGGATGATTGGATGATTGCTGATAATGTTATAAATGTTTAAAAGTGAGATCAGGTTTGAACGTACTAGCTTAATCGACTAGACTTCTCTCGGGTCAGGTTTTTCTTGGGGTGTATAAGTCGGTTCATTATATCTAAATTATGATGAAGGCTTAATAGTTTGATTTCTTGATGTTTTGATAACTTGGATGAAAACAAAAAAAATGCTACTGTACTCTGTATAACCATGTATATTTTATGGTTATTTTCTGGTTAACTGATTATCTACATAAAAACACGGATGTTGATAACATCAATATCTACTATAAAAAACATATATTTCTCTAATTATGGCTAAAATTCTGATTGTTGAAGATAGTAAAACACAAGAGCTTCTTTTAATGATAACGCTTGAAAAAGCGGGGCATCAAGTGCTTTGTGCCGACTCAGGGCAATTAGCAATAGATATTGCCCGCCAACAAATACCAGACATCATTATTACCGATATTCGTATGCCAGATATGAATGGGTATGAGGTGTCGTGGGAGATCAAAAATGATTTTACGCTTAAACATATTCCGGTCATTTTGTTGTCTCAGCTTTCGGAAACTAAAGATATTATAACGGGGCTCGAGTCATTAGCTGATTCTTATGTGATTAAGCCATTTGAAGAGTCAGAGTTATTCAGCAATATTAATTTCCTCTTAGAAAATCCAGTGACTTATGCTGAGAAAAAACCACTTTCAGTCGTTATTGAAGGGTTTACTCATCCTATACATTCCAATAGACGACAAATATTGAGTTTTTTGTTGTCAACCTATGATACGGTTATTCATAGAAACCAGAGATTACTTGAAGTCCAGGCGAAATTAAGAGTAGCCAATGAAGCATTAACTCAAAAAACCATGCAATTAGAAGCATCAGAGAAGCGTTTTAGATGTTTAGTAGAAACCGCTCCCGATATTATTTATCGCATTGATGAGGAAGGGCGTATTTTATTTTTTAATCAGAGTGTCAGGAAACTAGGCTATGAGCCTGAAAAATTGGTTGGTAAGCATTTTAGTTGTCTTATTGCTCCACATCAAATTGACAAAGTTAGCCGCAAAAAAGTGATGGCTTATTTGGCTGATATGGCATCTGAACCAACAGATCCCCCTAAACTATTTGATGAAAGGCGTTCAGGTGATCGACGTACCAGTGGTTTAGAGGTGCTATTTAAAGTAAATAATAGTGATAAGATTGTTTCTGGCATTGTTCATTCACTAGAGGACGAATATATTGATATGGAGGTGAGTAGTGCTGGCATGTATCAATTAGAAAGTGATAAAGAAGTATTTATTGGTACAGTTGGTATTATTAGAGATATTACAGACAGGAAAATTGCTGAACAAAATTTACAAAAGGCAAAACAAAAAGCGGTACAGGCAAATAATGCAAAATCAGCATTTTTATCTAAAATGAGCCATGAGCTACGCACGCCTTTAAATGCTATTTTAGGTTTTTCCCAATTAATGATTACCGATATAAAAGAACCATTGACGGATGATCAAAGTGAATCAGCAGTACAAATTAATCAGGCTGGACAGCATTTGTTGGAGCTGATCAATGAAATATTAGATTTGTCTTCTATAGAAGCGGGTAAGTTAAGTTTAGAAATAGAACATTACTCTTCTAATGATTTTTTGACTGAATGTGCCAGTATGGTTGAAGTTATTGCAGAAAAAAATAATATTGATTTTACTTATCAGGACGAATTAAACGATGACGCAATACTCGTTGCTGTCGATTTAAAACGGATAAGACAGGTTGTACTTAATTTGTTATCTAATGCTATCAAGTACAACAAAGAAAATGGAAGTGTTACTCTTACAAACTCATGTATTAATAACGAACAATTAATAATATCTGTTGCAGATACTGGCATGGGGATGACGGCTGAATTTGAAAAGGATGTATTTCAACCTTTTTCCAGAGCAAATAATACACACAAAATTGAAGGGACCGGCATAGGGCTTGCGATTACTAAACAATTGGTTGAGTCGATGAATGGACGAATTCAGGTGAAGACAGAGCTTGGTAAAGGCTCTGTTTTTACTGTTTATTTACCTGTTGTTTCTGAAGCTTAAGATTATTAAAAACTAAAATTATTACGATGGCAGCAGTAACCTTAAGTTCTTTTTCTCATCCTTTTCAGATAGCTGCTAAATATCTACAGTTGCAAGCACAGGACGTTTTATGTGCGATAGAGCTTAAGCGTGTTGAAAGAATTGTATCGTTAATGGCATTAGATCCAGTGCCTTCAGCACCTGATTATTTAGTCGGTGTTTTTGATTATCATGGGTTTATTGTTCCAGTCATCGATTTATCCTTGCGCATAGGGAAAACAAGCGCTGTCACTTACGATATCAATAGTAGTGTAGTTTTATGTGAAACCATGAGTCAAGATACTCTCGTCGGCTTAATTGTTACTGACGTAGGCGATGTTATCGA
>DAOVVZ010000249.1:0-3925 GCA_030636915.1 Methylomarinum sp.
ATAGGAAGTTGTTCTTCAACACAAGCATAGCAAGCTTTTATTTGCGCTTCTGTTACGGTTAATTGTGCAATGGCTTTACTACGCTCGGCTATTAATTGTTGACGTTTAAGGTCTAGCGAAGGCAAATACTGTTGATACCTTTTTAATTGCGTATCCTCTTTATGCAAGGAAGCTTTGCTAAATGATAGTCTGGTCATTTTTGCTTAAACCATTAACAGGGAAATATTTATCAACCAAAGCCTGTTTTATTAATAATTCAGATTGATCAAAACACTCTGCCAGAGTCTGCCAACATAAATCCAGCGCATCCTCTAAAGCCAGTGACACATCAATATCCATAAATCGCTGTCTAAATAATTGCCCAAAGGTTAATAGTTTTTCATCAAAAGATGATAATTCAAATGCCATCGCTTGCTTCTGCTCAGTTTCATTAGCGGCTGAATAAAAGCGAATCATAGTGTTCATGATTTGTGCATGATCTTCTCGTGTGATCTTGCCAATCACATGTTGTTTTAATCGAGACAATGATCCAAAAGGATCTAGCATTTTATTATGCAAATAAAACTGTCCTTCGGTAATGTAGCCAGTGTTATCGGGTACCGGATGCGTTACATCACCACCTGGCATGGTGGTGACACTTAAAATAGTGACTGACCCAGCACCATCATAGTCACAGGCTTTTTCATAGCGCTTAGCCAGTTGTGAGTATAAATCACCCATATAACCTCGATTTGAAGGTACATGCTCCATAGAAATACCGACTTCTTTCATGGCATCAGCATAAGCTGTCATATCCGTCATTAACACTAAAACCCGTTTACCTTCTTCAACGGCAAAACGTTCGGCTACAGTTAATGCCATGTCTGGAACCAATAGTCTTTCGACGATAGGGTCTGAAGCTAAATTACAAAACATCACCGTTCTGGCAAAAACGCCAGCTTCTTCAAACTGGCTACGAAAAAAATGATAATCATCAAAAATCAGTCCTAATCCCGCAAATATCACTATATCTGCATCGGCCTGAATACCAATACGTGCCAGGAACTGATTATAAGGTTCACCTGAGACGGAGAAAATAGGGATTTTCTGGCTTTCCACCAAGGTATTGAATAAATCAATCATCGGTACATTGGTCCGAATCATTTTAGATGCCAACACTCTTTTCATGGGATTAACCGATGCACTTTCAATCTCAACCTTAGGGTCTGGCTGCAAAGAAGATCCGCCATCAAGGGGCTGCCCTGTGCCACTAAAAATACGCCCAAGAATATTACTAGAATAGGTTACCTGCATTGAATGCCCTAAAAAACGGACTGATGCATCCGTAGACATACCCTGAGTACCTGAAAAAACTTGTAATGAAACTTCATTACCCTTTATTTTAATAACCTGAGCTAATGAATGCGTGCCATTAGCATCTTCTATCCGCGCCAAGTCACCAAAGCGCGTAGCAATATCCTGAGTTCCTTTAGAACAAGAGACATGAACAGTCATAATATTACCTATAATTGAAACAATATTATGATGTCTGATTAGGTTTTCTATCATCTAGCTACCACACTTAACCTTGAGGGATTTTATACTTTAGCTATACATGTAGCCTTGATGTAGCAAAGCGAAATCAAGGTAACTTATTGTTTTCACAAATGAGAAGTTACAAATTAACGAGAAAGCCTTGATTTCACTCCGTTACATAAAGGCAACAAAAAACGAAATAACATTTAACTTTATCCCCACTTTGCTCTCAGCTTATCCCGATTTATATACAACCATTGAATCGCAATAATAGGAATGCCTGATTCAATTTCACCTGACTCAACCATTTGATAAACTTTATCAAATTTTTCAACCGTAACAAGAATATCTTCATGCTCATCATCCAAGCCATGAACCCCACCAACATTAGAGGTGTCGACTTTGCCACAAAACAGGCTGATTCGTTCTGATGATCCGCCTGGCGTGGTATAAAACTCATTAATCAGCATCAGATCTTCAATTTCACAACCTGCTTCTTCCACTGATTCCCGATATGCAACTTCTTCAGCTGACTCACCTTCTTCGATAGCGCCTGCAACAATTTCCACCAACCATGCTCTATCCGGATTTAAAATTGCGCCTGCACGAAACTGTTCGATTAAAACCACCTCATCTCTGTCTGGGTCATAAAGCAGGACAGCAACACAATTACCCCGCATAAACAGTTCACGACAAATTTCTTCCCCCCAGCCACCCTGAAACAAAGTATGTTTCAAATGATACTTTTCTAATCTAAAAAAACCTTTATAAGCAACTTCTTGCTTAATAATTTTGAATTCTTTTGTCATTACTTAATCTTCCACCTTGAACAGATACGGTTGCTTTTTTGTATTTTTTATAACTTATAGATAATCAGAAGTTGCTATTTTTTACCTTTCTCATATGTCACCCGATAAATGACACCTAAGGTATCATCAGCTATTAATAAGCTACCATCTGGCATTTGTAATATATCAGTCGGTCTTCCCAACACTTTACCTTCAAAAGTCAACCATCCACTAATAAAGCTTTGCTCAGAAACAGGCTTGCCCTGTTTAAACTTTACCAAGGCAATACGATAACCCTGTGGTTTAGTCCTGTTCCAGGAACCATGTTGAGCGACAAACAATTGATTTCTAAAGCGCTGAGGAAATTGTGACCCAGTATAAAACCGCATACCTAAAGGCGCCATGTGCGCTCTAAAACTCCAGACAGGAGAGGTAAATTCCTTACATTGTCTATCACCTGCTAATTCAGGGTCTGCAATTATACCGGCATGACAATAAGGATAACCGAAATGCTGGCCTTTTTCTGACCATTGATTTAACTCATCCGGTGGTAAATTATCACCCAAATAATCTCGACCATTTTCAGTAAAAAACAAATGATTAGTTTCAGGCTGCCAATCAAATCCTACAGTGTTACGAATTCCACGTGCCAAAATTTCAAAATCGCTGCCATCAACATTTAATCTAACTAAAGAAGAATAGATCTGTTTTTCAGGCAAACAAATATTGCAAGGTGCACCAACGGCAGTATATAACTTGCCATCCTTACCAAAGCGTAAATATTTCCAGCCATGATGTTTATCTGATGGCAAATCATCGTAAATAACCTCTGCTTTCTCAGGATTTGCCAAATGATTATCTATATTGTTAAAGCGAATAATCTTATTAGCCTCTGAAACGTATAAGTGCCCATCCTTAAAGGCAACGCCATTTGGCATATACAGATCTTTTGCTATGACATAATGTTTATCAGCCACACCATCGTTATTAGTGTCTTTAACGGCATAAACAGCACCTTGCTGTCTCGTCCCCACATAGACCACTCCGCTTTCACTTAATGCCAGTGTCCGTGCATTAGGCACGTCATCTGCATAAATGGAAATAGTAAAACCAACAGGCATCTGTAGCTTTTTTAAAATATCATTATATTTATCTTGCTCGGCAAAACTGGTATTGGCAGTTAGTAAAAATACAGCCACCATTTTTAGAAGATTCATTTCAGCACCCTATCGGTTAAACTTTTAGTTATCTTAACAGTCCAGTCTATTGAATTTAAAACTTTCTCCCCCATATTTAAATTAAATCTTACAACTGACTTTATAGGTATCTTATATGATGCGAATTTTACTTTTTTTAGCAACTAACGTAGCGATAATGATCGTTATCAGTATTGTATTTAGCATATTTGGTATTGGTAGCACGCTACAAGCCAATGGTGTTGATCTTAATCTTAATGCGCTTTTAGTGATGTCTGCCGTGATTGGTATGACAGGCTCTTTTATTTCTTTAGCTATCTCTAAATGGTCTGCCAAAAGAGCAATGGGCGTTCATGTGATTGAAAGTCCGCAAAACCAAACAGAACAGTGGTTAATGTCAGTGGTTGCTAAGCAAGCTAAAGAAGC
>DAOVVZ010000214.1:0-4238 GCA_030636915.1 Methylomarinum sp.
ACCCCGTACGTTACATTACTAATCGCAGTTCTGGAAAAATGGGCTATGCTTTAGCTGAAGCCGCATTAAATGCCGGTGCAAATGTTACCTTAGTCAGTGGCCCAGTGACACTTTCCGCGCCTAAAGATGTAAATACCATCTATGTAGAAACAGCTGAGCAAATGCATCATGCCGTTATATCTCATGCCAGTAACAATAGTATTTATATCGGTGCTGCTGCTGTTGCCGACTATAGCCCAGCAACAATAAGTGCTGAGAAAATAAAAAAACAGGCGACAGAATCGCTAATAGCATTGCAAAAAACCAAAGATATCTTGGCGGATGTAGCTAACCTAGCAGACCGTCCAAACTTTGTGGTTGGTTTTGCCGCTGAAACAGATGACCTGGAAAACTATGCCAAAGATAAGTTAAAACGCAAGAATTTAGACATGATTGCCGCTAACTGGGTAGGTAAAGAACAAGGTGGCTTTGATAAAAATGAAAATGCACTCCAGGTTTATTGGCACGCCGGTTGCCAATCTCTGGAAATGACAGATAAGAAACAATTAGCTGAACAGCTAATTTCCCTAATTGTAGAGAGAAGAAATGAAAAAAATACAGCTCAAAATTCTAGATCAGCGCCTAGGTAATCAAATCCCATTACCCGAATATGCAACAGAAGGTTCTGCTGGACTGGATTTACGCGCCTGCATGGATGAAACACTTCTATTAAAGCCAGGAGAAACAAAACTCATTCCAACAGGACTTGCAATTCATATAGCTGACAATCGAACAGCAGCAGTATTACGTCCTCGTGCGGGCTTAGGTCATAAACATGGTATTGTTTTAGGCAACCTGGTGGGATTAATTGATTCAGATTACCAAGGACAAGTTTTTGTTTCTTGCTGGAATAGAGGAAACACGCCATTTACCATTGAAATTGGCGAACGCATTGCTCAAATGGTTTTTGTACCGGTCATACAAGCCGAATTTGAGCACGTTACCGAATTTAATCAAAGCAATCGTGGTGACGGTGGCTTTGGTCATACTGGAAAACACTAAAGTAACAACAGGAGAAGGAACAAGATGATTCGTATTTTTAGCATCTTATCTGCATTAACAGTGCTCATGATATTAATAGCAGGCGGCGGAACTTATTGGGTTGCCCAATCTAATGTTACTTTAGCTCAACAAAAAGTAACCGAATCATCCGCACGGGGAATATCTTCAAGTATTTCCCGTAAAATAAATACCTTGCAAGAAACCGTTATTAAAATGGCGGCCGCTCCAGAAGTTATTGCCGCAATTGAAAGTCAAGATAGCTCACAAATGGCTCAAACCTCATTAATGCTGGAACAATTTCTGCCCAGGGTTATGAAAATTAGACTATTACTTACAGATGCCAGTGAACTGGATAACTCCAGCATGCCGCACATGGGTAATGCTGATTTAGTGATGGTACAAGAAACGCTAATAAAACCATCATCTCCCGCGATACAAGGCGAAGGTAAAAACAGACATTTGGCAATAACCGCTGTAGTTAAAAACAATGATGTAGCCATAGGCGTTATTCTTGTCAGTCTAAACTATGATTTTTTACAGTCCATACTTAAAAATGCGCGTGTTTCTGAAGGCTTTATTGAGTTAAAACAAAATAATATCGCACTTGCTAAAGCGGGTGATACATCAAATAAAACTGATTTAAACAACACCATTAATATTGCTAAAACATTATGGAAAGTACATTACTGGCCAGATAACACGCAAAGCATATTTTCACTCAGCCTTATTGGCATAATATTAATCCCTGTATTGATAATTGCTTTAGCCTTTTTCATAAGCTATAGAAATATAACCCGTATTTTAAGACAAGACCTTGCTAGTCTAATGAAAGCCATTAAAGACCTAATGTCGGGTAAAACCGTAGGAAACTACCCTATGGCTTTAATAGAAATGAAATCCATGGTTTCAAATGTTGTTCAATATAAACGCGTGCTAAATAATGAAGGTAAAGACCTACCCTCAAAAGTGACCACTGATACAAATATTGATGATGGTTTTTTTGCAGAATCAAGTGACTCCAGTTTCTTAGATAGTAGTTTTGACTTTGAAGAGAGCAGCAGTGCCAAACCAACTGAAAGCTCACCCGTTTCTTTACCCTCACACGAAGGACATGCTCATTCGGTTTTTGCTACTGACGTAGCGCCGTTAAGCAGCACCAACTCCCAATCAAAAATATTTAAAGCCTATGACATACGAGGCATTGCTGGTAAATCATTAACTAAGGAAATTATTTTTGATATTGGTCGCGCGGTCGGCTCTGAAGCCAAAGAAAAAAATATTAAAACAATTGTCTTAGGGCAAGATGGCAGAACCTCTAGCCCTGCTTTGGCTGAATCATTCTCCAAAGGCATTATATCAACTGGTGTAAATATCCTTGATATCGGCTTAGTACCATCACCCCTGGTCTATTTTGTGGCTCACCATACCGAAGGGAAATCAGGTGTTGTTATCACAGGTAGCCACAATCCAGCTAACTACAATGGTCTTAAAATCATTATCAATGGTGAAACTTTAGCTGCTGAAAAAATCCAGCTATTAAAACAACGAATAGATAATGAAAACTATCTTTCTGGTGAAACAGGTTCTATTGAACAAAACAGCATGTTCACCAATGAATATATAGGCATTCTTACCGAAGATATTCGCATCGCAAGACCAATGAAAGTTGTTGTTGATTGTGGCAACGGAGCCGCTGGAGAATTAGCACCTATCCTATTAAAAACACTAGGATGTGAGGTTATCGAATTATTTTGCGATATTGATGGCACCTTCCCTAACCACCACCCTGACCCTAGCAAACCAGAAAACTTAACCGATTTAATTGCAGCAGTGCAGCATTACCAAGCTGATGTAGGTATCGCATTTGATGGTGATGGTGATAGGCTGGGTGTAGTTGACTCAAAAGGTAAAATCATCTGGGCGGACAGGCAAATGATGTTATTTGCAAAAGATGTTCTATCCTCAAAACCAGGGTCTGAAATCATTTACGATGTAAAATGCTCTAGCTTACTTGATCAACAGATTACTAAATTAGGTGGTCGTCCTTTAATGTGGAAATCAGGGCACTCCTTAATGAAAGCTAAATTAAAAGAAACTAATGCCGCATTAGCGGGTGAAATGAGCGGGCATATTTTCTTTAATGATCGCTGGTTTGGCTTTGATGATGCCTTATATGCTGCATCACGTCTGATTGAAATTTTATCAACCGACACACGTAACAGCAATGAAGTTTTCGCTGACTTTCCTGACAATATCAATACGCCAGAAATTAATATCGAACTCTCTGAAGGCGAGAATATTGGCCTTATGGAGAAAATATTTTCCCAAGCCAGTTTTGATGATGGCAAAATAATCAATATTGATGGTATGCGGGTCGAGTTTGCCGATGGTTGGGGACTGGTCAGAGCATCAAACACCATGCCAGCACTGACCCTACGTTTTGAAGGTGATAGTACTGAGGCTTTAAATCGTATACAGTCTCAATTTAAAGACCTACTTACACAGGTAAAACCTGATATAGCCATACCCTTTTAAATCCACACTATTTCCCTGGATTCGGCTTTACCCGATCCAGGCTACCCATAAAAAAAGCAATAACACTATTGCTTATGATCGGTTTTTTATAACAAATGAAAGAAAATACAGCACACCAAATAGCCCACGTACTGACAGAGGCGTTACCTTATATACAAAAATTTAAAGGAAAAACAGTTGTTATCAAATTTGGTGGCAATGCCATGGTTGATGATGAACTAAAAAGCAGCTTTGCCAGAGACATTGTTCTAATGAAAATTGTGGGCATAAACCCCATTGTTGTTCATGGCGGAGGCCCACAAATTGGTAACCTACTAAAACGCCTTAATATATCCACTCAATTTATTGATGGTATGCGAGTCACCGACAGTGAAACCATGGATGTGGTTGAAATGGTACTCGGTGGGCAAGTCAATAAAGACATAGTAAACCTTATCAATATGCATGGCGGTAAAGCCATAGGCTTAACAGGTAAAGATGGTGATTTTATCCATGCAAGAAAGATCAACTTAAGAAAATCATCAGCAGAAGCCAATGCATCAGAAATTATTGATTTAGGTCATGTAGGTGAAGTCAGTCGCATAGACCCTACCGTGGTTAACATGCTCTGCAATAGTGACTTTATCCCCGTTATTGCACCTATCGGTGTCGGTGATGATGGA
>DAOVVZ010000246.1:0-3948 GCA_030636915.1 Methylomarinum sp.
GATATTTGGATTGAAACCATTCCTTTTAAAGAAACCAGAGCTTATGTGTCTGCTGTTTTAACCTATGCATTGATTTATCAAAAACAGTTAAAGCAGAATATATTGTCTATGAAGGATTTTATGTTAGACGTGGTGCCGAAATAGCTTTTTTCGCAATTGGCTCTCTATTCTTAGACAAACTCCTTATAATTGTCGATACAAAAGTTTCCGTACAGAGAATGTGCAATGTATAATGGCTCGTTATTATAATAAAAATTAAGTTAGGTATTGACTCAATGGAAAAACAGCATAGCTTTACGCGCGAAGAATTATTAAAGTCTGGAAGAGGGGAGCTATATGGCCCTGAAAACGCGCAGTTGCCACTTCCAAATATGTTAATGATGGATCGTATAAGCCATATATCAGATGAAGGTGGCAAATTTGGTAAAGGTGAAATTATTGCTGAGCTTGATATAACGCCAGATTTATGGTTTTTTGATTGTCATTTTCAAGGCGATCCGGTGATGCCTGGGTGTTTAGGGCTTGATGCAATGTGGCAATTAATTGGTTTTTATTTGTGTTGGGCGGGTGGCCCTGGTAAAGGTCGCGCATTAGGTTGTGGTGAAGTTAAATTTACTGGACAGGTATTGCCTACAGCAAAGAAAGTAACTTATAAAATAGATCTTAAGCGCGTCATTATGCGTAAGTTAGTGATGGGTATTGGTGATGCCACGATGGAAGTTGATGGCAAAGTCATTTATGAAGCAAAAGATTTAAGAGTTGGGTTATTTACATCTACTAAAGATTTTTAAAAGGTTAAGTAATGAAAAGAGTCGTTGTAACAGGTTTAGGTATTGTTTCTAGTATTGGAAATAATAAAGATGAAGTTGTAGAGTCTTTAAAGCAGGGTAAGTCAGGTATTGTTCATGCTGATGTATATGAAGAAATGGGCTTTAGAAGCCATATTCATGGCTCGGTAGATATTGATCTTGATGACTTTATTGATCGTAAAGTGAAGCGTTTTATGGGTGATGGCGCGGCATACAATTATGTTGCTATGCAACAAGCGATTGATCACTCAGGACTAACAGAAGATGAAGTATCTAATTTTCGTACAGGATTGGTTATGGGTTCAGGCGGCCCTTCAACCTCTAACCTGGTTGCAGCAGCCGATATTTTAAGAGAAAAAGGCGTGAAGCGTGTAGGTCCTTATATGGTGCCTAGAACCATGTCTAGTACCAATACGGCATGTTTAGCGACACCATTTAAGATTAAAGGTGTTAACTACTCAATTAGTTCTGCCTGTGCAACCAGTGCGCATTGTATAGGCCATGCCATGGAATTAATTCAGTTAGGTAAACAAGATGTCGTGTTTGCTGGCGGTGGAGAAGAATTACATTGGTCTATGTCAGTTTTATTTGATGCAATGGGTGCCTTATCTTCAAAATATAATGACGCACCAGAAACTGCATCAAGACCTTATGATGAAACCCGTGACGGTTTTGTTATTGCCGGTGGTGGTGGTGTTTTAGTGATTGAAGAACTTGAACACGCAAAAGCCCGAGGCGCTAATATTCTTGCTGAGTTAGTAGGTTATGGTGCAACTTCAGATGGTTATGACATGGTTCAACCATCAGGCGAAGGCGCTGTTCGTTGTATGCAGCAGGCAATGGCTACTGTAACAGGCGATATTGATTATATTAATGCACATGGAACCAGTACACCGGTTGGTGATACTCGTGAGCTTGAAGCACTACGTACTGTATTTGGTAATGATAATGTGCCAGCAGTGAGTTCGACTAAATCATTAACTGGTCATGCATTAGGTGCGGCAGGGGTTAATGAGTCGATTTATTCATTGCTAATGATGGAGCATAACTTCCTGAGTGAATCAGCAAATATTAAACAGCTTGATCCAGGCGCAGAAGGCATTCCTATTGTCAGAAAACGCCAAGATAATGTGACATTAAATACCATTATGTCGAATAGCTTTGGTTTTGGTGGTACAAACGCAACATTGATTTTCCAACGGTATAGCGATTAAGTTGTAAATTCATTCTGTATAAGCAGAAGCATATCCACACAAAGGCACAGATACGCAAAGAAGAGAAAACAAGCGCTCTTCCTTGTGTCTCTGTGCCTTTGTGTGAGATTTTATCTCTATAAGCTAATTTTCTATATACTCCACATTAATGTCAGACCCCGCAAAAAAATCCAAAATAGAATTTAACAAGTTACACAAACGCCTACGAAGATATGTTGGTCAGGCTATAGCTGATTATAATATGATTGAAGCGGGTGATAAGGTGATGGTTTGCCTGTCAGGTGGTAAGGATTCCTTTGCCATGCTAGATATTTTGCTACATTTGCAGAAAACTGCTCCGATTGATTTTGATATTATTGCGGTTAATCTGGATCAAAAACAGCCGGGTTTTCCTGAGCATATTTTACCTGAATATTTAGAATCAATAGGCGTTCCATATCATATTATTGAGCATGATACCTATAGTATTGTAAAGCGGGTGATTCCTGAGGGAAAAACAACTTGTAGTTTATGTTCTCGATTAAGACGAGGTACTTTGTATAGCTTTGCCAAAGAGCATAAAATCACCAAAATTGCTTTAGGGCATCATCGAGATGATATTTTAGAAACTTATTTTCTTAATATGTTCTTTGCGGGCAAGTTAAAGGCAATGCCACCTAAATTATTAAGTGATGATAAGCAAAATATTGTGATCAGACCCTTAGCTTATTGTAAGGAAAAAGATATTAGTCGGTATGCGGAAATTAAAGATTTTCCTATTATTCCTTGTAACTTGTGTGGCTCTCAAGAAAATTTACAGCGGCAAGCTATGAAGGAAATGTTAACAGGCTGGGATAAACAATTTCCTGGGCGCTTAGAAACCATATTTTCAAGTCTTCAGAATATTTCACCATCACAAATGGCAGATACTCAATTATTTGATTTTACTGGATTGAAAATAGGAGAAACTGTTGGGCCAAGAATTGCTTCTGATGAGGCTGGGCTGGATATTCTGGAGCGCTAATAAGTAAAGGTGTGAAAAATTTTTATCATTAAAATAACCACTTCCAAATAGTCAGGGCAAGCGATTATGATTGTATTAGGTTGAAATTCATTACCCAGAAAAGCATGATATTTCTTTTCTCAGTGTCCTCGGTGTTCCCCTTCATTCTCTGTGTAAAATGATTTCTGAACATTGCAAGTTGAGATAACAACCATAGCTGACCTTCAGGTCATAGTTTGTGATGCTGATGTATCTCTATGAGTTTAGGTGTGTTTATATCGGCTTCCTTTGCATGGTTTAACGCGCGCTCTAGGCGTGTTAATGCGCTCCGTCCCAAGCAGTGTCTATTGGGATAGTCATTAATACCTTCAGCAAGGCCGTTGATCAATTTTTCTTGAGGAAGTTTTTTTCCAGTTAAAAATTCCTGAATAGAAATAACCTCTAGAGCGATTTTCCTGGCTAAGGTTTGATGGTTCAACCATAGCTCTCCTACAGTGCAGTTATTTTGTAATCCCGCGATATTTACGGTCAAAATATAAAGTGCTTTACGTACTAATTCATACAATAGTTGATCTTCATTCTTTAAAATAGGGGCAGGAATACCTAAGACTTGTAAGGCATTAGACATTAACGGGGCGTTGGAGCCATAACTTGGTGAGTAGAGGATATTGGTCAGCTCTATATTCTGTTTCTTTTCAAACCAAACAACAGTGACGGTTGGAGTGTTTAACAGATGGCTTTTCCAGTCTCTAGGTAATAACTCATTCTGTACTAAAGCAACTTTTGAATGCCATGGGCGTGGTAGTTTATCTAAAACAGCCTGAAGTTCATGGTCTTGTACTGTGATGAGTATCAGTTCCGGTGATGGGATCTGCTGAAACTCTTTGAGCAAATCCATCGCTCGGGTAATAGGATAGACTGGATAGCCACAGCGGAGAAATCC
>DAOVVZ010000432.1:0-2534 GCA_030636915.1 Methylomarinum sp.
CGAGGTACATTTTCTCATCGCCATATTGCAGTCCACAATCAACTGAACGGTGATACTTATTTCCCTGCCCAGCACTTATCAAAAGACCAGGGTCGAGCGCAAATATTTGATTCTTTATTATCAGAAGCCGGTGTTTTAGGCTTTGAATTTGGCTATAGCTCAACAGAACCTGAAAAACTGATCATCTGGGAAGCGCAATTTGGTGATTTTGCCAATGGCGCTCAAGTCGTTATCGATCAGTTCATTAGCTCTGCTGAAACAAAATGGGGACGATTAAGTGGATTGGTGATGCTTTTACCCCATGGTTCTGAAGGGCAAGGCCCTGAACATTCATCGGCCAGATTAGAGCGTTATCTTCAATTATGTGCAGACCATAACATTCAAGTCTGTAACCCAACCACACCGGCACAAATATTTCATTTATTAAGACGTCAATTAATCCGGCCTTACCGTAAACCGCTCATCATAATGAGCCCAAAAAGTTTACTTCGGCATAAAGAAGCAACATCTACACTTGAAGACTTAACGGACGGTGAGTTTTTAGCGATTATTCCCGAACAGGATAAAGTAAATTTCAAACAAATTACGCGACTGATTTTATGTTCAGGAAAAGTCTATTATGATTTATTGGAAGCTCGCAGAACTGATGAATTAAATCATATCGCAATTATCCGAATTGAACAATTGTACCCTTTTCCCAGTGATTTATTTAAAGCTGAATTTAATAAATACCCTAATATAGAACAACTTATTTGGTGCCAAGAAGAACCCAAAAATCAGGGAGCCTGGTATCAATCCAAACATCACTTTTACGCCAATATAAACCAAGATATCACTATCATATACGCAGGAAGAGCAGCCTCTGCCGCACCCGCTGTAGGCAACCATGCCGTCCATATCGAACAACAAAAAGCAGTTATTAAGGCTGCACTGTACGACACACCAAAAGGAAACCAACATGATCTTTGAAATTCTGGTCCCCAGCCTGCCTGAATCCGTTTCTGATGCTACCCTTGCAACCTGGCATAAAAAACCCGGTGATTTTGTTGAAAAAAATGACAATTTAGTGGATTTAGAAACCGATAAAATTGTATTAGAAGTTCCTGCACCGGAATCTGGCATACTCAGCAAAATTCTTCAACAAGATGGTGCGACTGTTGTTAGTGGCGAAGTATTAGCAGTACTGGACACATCTGCTACCGACACACGCCCTAATCAAGCAGCTAATGAACCAGAAAACGCTGCCACAGCCTCTCACGAAGATATTCCATTAAGCCCTGCTGTTAGACGTTTAGTCCTAGAAAACAACATTAATCCTCAACTTATCCATGGTTCGGGAAAAAAGGGGCGTTTAACTAAAGAGGATGTTCTAAAGTATATTGACGATAATCGCACACCTGAACAAACTATTCCTCAAGTCGCACCGGTCAAGGAACAAACACAAGCCCAGCCCACCACCACATCACCGGATGTCTCCTCTAACTTTCGTCCGGAACAGCGTGTTCCCATGACACGCCTAAGAGCAAAGGTTGCTGAACGTTTATTACAAGCCCAACAGAATGCTGCCATGCTAACGACCTTTAACGAGGTTAATATGCAAAGTGTGATGAATTTAAGAAACCAATATAAAGACCGGTTTCTACAAAAACATGATATTAAGCTCGGCTTTATGTCATTCTTTATCAAAGCCTCTATTGAAGCGCTAAAGAAATACCCTGCAATTAATGCATCGATTGATGATAATGATATTATTTATCATGGTTACTATGACATGGGAATTGCCGTTTCAACACCAAGAGGATTGATTGTTCCCGTGATTAAAGATGCTGACCAACTTGATTTTGCCGGCATAGAAAAAAGTATTTTTGACTATGGCTCTAAAGCTAAAGCAGGTTCATTAAGCTATGAGGATTTGACTGGAGGCACTTTTACTATTACTAATGGCGGGATATTCGGCTCAATGTTATCTACCCCAATTCTTAATCCACCACAATGCGCTATTTTAGGAATGCACGCGATAAAAGAACGCGCGGTGGTTGAAAATGGCGAAATTGTTATCCGTCCCATTATGTATTTAGCACTATCTTATGATCATCGCCTGGTTGATGGCAAAGAAGCCGTAGAATTCTTGGTTACCATAAAAGAATGTTTAGAATCACCCGCTCATCTCCTACTCAATATATAGGATTTAATTATGACTACGCCTACATCTCAATATGATGTCATTATTATCGGTGCAGGCCCTGCCGGTTATGTTGCAGCCATACGCTGTGCGCAATTAGGGTTTAAAACAGCCTGTATTGATAACTGGAGCAATGATAAAGGCAAATTTAGCTTAGGCGGTGCCTTTGTCAATGCCGGATGCATTTCATCAATGGCATTACTTGAATCTTCAAAAATATATCATTTATTAAATAATGATATTAGCAGTCACGGCATTACAGTTGATAACGTAGATATTGATCTCCCAAAAATGATTAAACGAAAAGATTCTATTATCGATTCCTTAAATCAGCATATTAATGAACTATTCA
>DAOVVZ010000171.1:0-4629 GCA_030636915.1 Methylomarinum sp.
TGGTTACCTGTTTTGTGGTTCTCAACCTCAATGGCATGGGCAGTCCAGATGCCCTGAACCTTAGAAATATCTTTAAAATATGTTGTTTTTAATAAGTTATTTTGTAAGTCCCAGAACTTACTTCTGCGAGCCATCCAGATAGTGTCATCCACACAGCTCTCTCGACGTAAATGCCCCAACTCTTCAGCCGTTTCATTATCAATGGCTGTCTCTTCAACAATATAACAATGCACACCATCCACCACATCTTCGCCTATGGTTTTGCGGGTGTAATCTTTAAGGGAGACCCTGGTTTCTAATTTAATATCTTCATAACTCAGGTCTGTGCCTAAAAAATAATCACCTCGGTCTGATGCCGAAATACGACGTACCTTACGCATGGCAGGCAAATACAACCATTGGTCATCATCCCTTTCTTTATCAGCATAGTCATAGGTTAAAAAAGCAGTATCTTTGATATTTTTAGGTTTAAGATAAAAAATCGCTGTATGTTTTTCATCACCAATATATTTTCTAAAGGCACGTGTTTCTCTCACACGTACTTTGCCATGTCGATCTGTCATTTCCATTTTTAGATTTCTGGAAACTGCGATACCTTCATCACGGGCGTTTATATTCTGAGCTATGATGTCACCTGCTGGTAACTCTGCACTCATTACTGCGCTATAAACGACAAGGGATTGTGTCATTATTAATAGCATGATTAATTTTCTTAATTTCATGATCGTTCCTTATTGTTGTTTAATTGCTTCAAGAGATGAGCAGTTTCTACACTTTGTCGGATAGCCTAAAAAAGCAGGTTTCAACTGTTTGATTAAAGCGGGCAATACCGTCATGCTGGAAATAAAACTGATCAGTACAGAAAAGGCGATTAACATGCCTAGTTTTGATAAAGGGGGTACATAACTTAACCCTAGTATTCCAAAACCAACAAACACCGCGACAAAACTGAATAACAAAGCCCGACCCGTCGATGGATAAAGTTGACGTAATGCCTCCTCAGGATCAAAGCCTTGTTCTGTAATTAATAATTTGACTCGGTCTAAGGTATGGATGGAAAAATCGATGCCTATGCCTAATGCAATAGCAGCTGTCATGGATGTTCCAACAGCAAGCGTTATACCCATAGCCCCCATAAAGGCATACACTGACAAACATGCTAACACCACAGGGATAACGGCTAAGGTACCGCCATAGAATGATTTAAGACTAATACAAACTAAAAACCAGACTAAAACCAATGCAAATAAAACACTTTTAAATTGTGTTCCTAACAAAGTATCAAGCCAGTGGTAATCAACATTAACCCGTCCGGATAAAGTAGCTTTAATATCATCCGTGTTAAACACATAATCAATGTATCTTTGTGCCTCTTCTACTACCACCTTACTTTGTTGATAACGTGCTGAGTCCAGACGTGTTCTTACTAATGCCATCTGATAGTCATAGTCTATTTCTTCTTCAAAATCAGTGGGGTCACCACTGACTGAATAAAGCAGAAAATACTGCGAGATTAAATCTTCATCATCAGGAATCACATACGCAGACGCTTTATTTTCATTTAACGAGCGATTCATCTGTTTAATGTAATCAACAATAGATGTACTGCCATTAACATGTGGTAGCTTTGCTAAAAAGGTTTGTAGCGCATCAATCCGGCGTAGATTTTCTGGTTTAAAAATATCTTCTTTTTTTGATGTTTCTATAACGATATCTAAGGTATTGGAGCCATCCAGTGTTTCATTAATCGCTACATCAGCTAGATAAATCGGTTCTGAGGTTCTAAAATTTTCCACCCAGGATTCATTTACTTCTAATTTAAGTGCCCCCATTACACCCACTACACAGACGATTAATGCTAAAAAAAGTACTGTCTTGGTATGGCCTAGTATCCAGCCACCTATTTTATCCATACTTCTGCTAAAAATATCTGGACCACTGGTTTTAAATGCTGGGCTATGAACTGGTTTTAGTATCACTAATGCCGCAGGCACAAAAGTTAATGAGAACAAACCTGCAACCCCTAACCCAATCAATGAGAACAAACCAAAGGCTTGCATCGGTGGCATAAAAGAAGAAACCGATATACCTAAAAAACCAATCATTGAGGTTAAAGTAGTAATGGTCACGGGTCGCCACATCAACTCCATGGTACGCACCACTAACTCTTGCTGACTTTTCTCTGGGTGATTGGCCAATTCTTCATAATATTGGCTCAGAACATGGATAGAATCCGCAACCGCAACACCGACTAACAGTATTGGCATACTGGTGGTGATTACATATATCGGCACACCAGCAGCCGCCATAAGACCTAGCGCTGAAGCAGTGGCTGACAAAATAATAACCGTCGGAATCATCACTCCACGCCAGGTACGAAATGAAATAATACAAAGTAAGGTAATAATAACGACTGAAATGGGAACTAAACGAGCCGAATCTGCATTAATATAAGTGACTAAGTAACCTGAAACCGCACCATCGCCAGCGACATGTAACTCTTCACCATTTGTTGGCGCACGTTCAACTAAAGCCAATAATTTTTCATAGACCTTGGGTGCTTCATTAACATCATAAACTTCGGTTACGATTAGCGTGGCCGAGCCATCACGTGCGACTAAACTACCAAGATAGAGAGGAAAATCCATGACTGCTTTACGCATATTATCCGCATCACCCTGGGTCTTTGGTTGGTTTTTATAAAATCTTTCAACCAGCATCCCCTCTTCATTACCCGTGATATTATCTTCAGTTGCAAGACTGACCACGCGATCCCTATTAATCTCAGGCATCTTCATCACTTCATCCGTTAACCATTGAATGAGTTGTAATGATTGTGGATTAAACACCCCATGCTCGCCTTTATTAACGACGGCGATCACCATAGGATCTTTAAGTCCAAATGTTTCTTCAACCTGATCACGGTATAGCAATGCAGGATCATCTTCTGGTAAAAATGCCTCAGACCTGGAATCAATGGTCAGTGTCGGAATAAAAGCCGCTGTGGCAATAATAATGAGAAATGCCAAGGCCATAATCGTTTTAGGTATGGTGGTGACTGCGGTAAAAAAACGATGGGATAATGATTGATTAGTTTTCATGGCTCACCTCCAATGCAGGAACAGCCATACCTCTTTGTACCGCCGGTCTTTGTTTAAGTTGTTGTAACCATCGGGTGAGATTTGAATACTCGGTTAATGTTTGTTCCTGCGAAATAACCGCAGGTAAGGCGGTAATATCAGCAATACTATAAAAATTCCCTGCCAGAAATTCATGCTCATCTAACTGTTCATCAAAGTATCGATAGAGCTCATGTACTCTTTTTCTTAATTGCTCAGCCGCTTCTAGTTGCTTAGGCGAACTACGTCTTTGTAAATAAAAAGCACTGAATATCATCGAACCTATATCGATTGCATGAAAATGCATCCATTCATAAACTTTGGCTCTTGCTGGTAAAGAGTCAGGCAATAATTGTCCGGTTTTTTCTGCCAAGTACTGCAATATGGCTGTTGATTGGGTTATCACTAAGGGTTCAGGATCACCTTCGTCTTGATCCACCAAAACAGGAATCCTGCCACTGGGGTTTAACTGCAAAAAATCGGCTTGTCGTTGATCACCTTTTGCCAAATCAACTTTATGCACCGAATAAGGCAATCCTATTTCTTCCAGCATAATCGATACCCGTTGCCCATTAAAGGTATTGGCTGTGTATAAAATTATCATTTTAACTCTCCAAATAACTTGAACTCTTAAACAGACCAACCAGTCTGTTTGTAATAAATAGTAGAACAAACCAACCGGTCTGTCTATAATATTATTAAATATATTTTTGGAGTTATTGATGAAAACACAACGCAACCCAGAAAATACGCGGAATAGAATCATTCAAGCAGCCTTTCAGGAAATGCATAAACATGGCTATCAGGGCATGCGTATTGATAAAGTGCTGAAAAATATCGATTTAAAAAAAGGCGCTATGTATCATCACTTTCCTAGCAAACAAGTGTTGGGCTATGCCGTATTAGAAGAACGGATACAAAAACGAATTACTGAAATTTGGATAACACCGCTTAAGACCTACACAGATCCACTAGAAGGCATTCATAGTTTATTTGTAAAACTTGATGATGAATGGAGTGATGATTTTTTTAATTTAGGCTGCCCTTTAAACAACCTTGCTCAAGAAATGTCACCTATAGATGAAGGCTTTAGAACGCGGATTGAGACATTTTTTAAATATTGGAAAACAGCAATTTCAGAAGTACTTGAGAAAGGTCAACAACAAGGTATTGTCGATAAAACTATTAACCCTGATGATTGCGCTCAATTTATTCTATGTGCGCTTGAAGGTACTTTAGGCATGGTTAAAAACCATCAAAGTAAAGCTGTTTTTTATAGTTGTGGCAGAGAATTAGAGCGTTATTTAAATAGTCTACGTACAGCATAATTAATTATAGGTTGTACTAACTCTATCGATCATAAATTTGGTCTACCAGTTTTTTAAACCATAATGGCCGGAAAATCATAACGTACAAAATCAGCAATTCCAATATTGGCAGAGGTATTATGTGCAAAACAATCAATACCAACAGAACTACAATACAAACGAGCAGTTTAGGAAAAAAAGAA
>DAOVVZ010000041.1:0-7769 GCA_030636915.1 Methylomarinum sp.
ACACTGGGTGTCGGTGGTTTGGCTTTTGCTTTGGCGGCACAAGATACTCTGTCAAATTTGTTTGGTGGTATGACCATCTTATTTGATAATGTTTTTAGGATGGGGGACTGGATTAAAGTGGGTGATGTTGAGGGGACGGTGGCAGAGATTGGTTTGCGTAGTACGACTGTTCGTACCTTCGATAATGCTTTGATTACAGTACCAAATTCAGTTATTTCAATATCCAGTGTTAGAAACTGGAGTCGTAGGGCGGTTGGGCGGCGGATTAAAATGCATGTGGGTGTCACTTATGACTGTAATATGGAAGATCTGCGGCAAGGTCTGGATGATATAAGGGGTATGTTGAAAGATCATCCTGATATTGCTAATCCAGCGCATAAACACGGCAGTCACAAAAAAGGATTTAAATTTTTGTCGCAAGAAGATGCTCATGGGATAAAGTCCACCCAATTGGTTTTTATGGACCGCTATAATGATTTTTCGATTGATATATTGATTTATTGCTTTGCCAAAACAGTGGATTGGGCCGAATGGCTGGCGGTTAAAGAAGATGTTTTGTTTAAAATAGCCGAAATTTTAAAGAAAAATAATTTAGAATTTGCTTATCCAACAGAAGTTAGGATTAATAGAGCAGAAAATAGTCAAATGATTGATATTCCACATCCTGCTGTAGAATAAATAAGTTCTAGGTTTGAACCAACAATATATTTAAGGCATAATATTCGGTTCTAAAGAATTTATATATATTTTAATATGCAGACTACGATGCTTAAAGCAAAGTTACATCGAGCGACAGTCACTCACTCTGAGCTGGGTTATGAGGGGTCTTGCGCAATAGATAGCAAGATTCTTGATTTTGCTGGTATCAGAGAATACGAGCAGATTCAGATATACAATATTAATACCGGTGGTCGATTTACTACTTATGCCATACGTGCAGAAGAAGGTACTGGTATTTTTTCTGTGAATGGAGCCGCCGCTCGTCTAGCTTGCCAAGGTGATTTAATTATCATTTGTGCATTTGCTAGCTATGATGAAAAAGAGCTGGAAAACTATAAACCAACCTTGGTTTATTTTAATGAAAAAAATGAAGTGACGCATTCTAGTCATTCTATTCCTGTACAAGCGGCATAAATCTCAAATAGATGGGCAAAACATTCTTTTGCCCATCTCTAATCTTTGTAAAAACTTTTTGTTGTCTATATTTCAGATAATTCAATCTCGTTATTTTTTTCCGTCAAAGTAATACTTTGTTCTATAGTGCCCAATGACTTTTGAAAACCTAATCTTGTCTTTGTATTGATAAGTAATGGCGATTTGATTGAGCCTTTAACGGCTGGCTGACCGGCAGGGGATAGCTCTTCATCATCAGTATGAAGGATCAACAATATCAATAAGTCATCAGTAGACTCAAGTCCCAAAATGGCTTCTTCTTTATCAGATAAAATAAAATTGTAATTGATATTGAAATGGGTTGGATGCGCTACAGAAAAAGCCACATTGCTGTCATCCATTGATTGTAATAAATACACAACTTCAGTGTTTTCTTGTTGAAATAACTGAAAATGAGTTTGATCTTCAAAACCAGGAATGCCATTCGGGAAAGTAATGGTGGATTCTGAGTCAATTTTTTGTTCGCCAAACGCTTTAGATTTGATTTCCATTAATTTGATTTGTAGGTGATGGGGTGAGTATTTAAATATATATTATTAAATAAAAAATACAAGAAAATGTGCTAGAACAATAAACAAGGTAAGCTGTTAGAACCTCTTCATTGCAAGAATAACTTGTTGTGTGTATCCTTCATGCCATGCAAATAAATTTAATTTCAGTTGGAAATAAAATGCCCGGCTGGGTTCAGCAAGGCTATGATGAATATGCCAAGCGTATGCCTAAAGAATGTGAAATTGTTCTTAAGGAAGTGATGCCTGGGAAACGAGGAAAAAACAGTGATGTGGCTAGAATAGTGAGAGATGAAGGTGAGAGAATGATTGCAGCTATTCCGTCAAGAACACATGTAGTCACTTTGGATATTCCCGGTAAACCCTGGACGACTCCTGAGCTTTCTGAGGCAATGAAACGATGGCAGGAGAGTGGTCAAAATATTGCTTTAATGGTTGGTGGACCAGAAGGTTTGGCTGACTCTGTTAGAGACTTGGCCAGAGAGTCGTGGAGTCTATCGAAGCTTACTTTCCCCCACCCTATTGTAAGAGTGCTGGTTGCAGAGCAATTGTATCGCGCTTGGAGTATTTTAAATAACCATCCTTATCATAGATGATGGCACAAATTATTTTGGCCTCAGCATCTCCCAGGCGCAAGGAATTATTAGATCAAATTGGTGTCCGTTATAAAGTACACGCTGTTGATATTGATGAATCTCCGTTACAGCAAGAAGATCCTTTAGAGTATGTTAGCCGAGTTGCAGCTGATAAATCAGCCGCTTGTTTACAAGCTCTGGATAGTCAGTTGCCGATATTAGCCGCTGATACTAGCGTTGTTGTTGATGGGCATATTCTAGGTAAGCCAGAAAATAAAGCGCATGCTGAAGCGATGCTAACTCAACTTTCAGGAAAAACACATCATGTCTATACCGCAGTATCATTAAGACATTCTGGCAGTTTATCTGAAAACAATCACTTTCAAGTACTGAGTAAGACTGAAGTATGTTTTAGGTATATTACGAGCAATGAAATTCAGGCTTATTGGAATACAGGTGAGCCGCAAGGAAAGGCTGGGGCGTATGCGATACAAGGTTTGGCAAGCATCTTTGTTGAGTCGATACAAGGCAGTTTTTCTGGGGTTGTTGGCTTACCTTTATTTGAAACAGCAGAGCTATTATCTAAACAGGGAATAAAAATAATCACATGAGTGAAGAAATTTTAATAAATATCACACCACCTGAAACACGAGTAGCTGTTATTGAAAATGGTGTATTACAGGAATTGATCATAGAGCGAGAGCAGCAAAAGGGCTTGGTTGGTAATATATATAAAGGTGCTGTGTGTAGAGTATTACCTGGGATGCAAGCGGCTTTTGTCGATATAGGACTTGAGAAAGCCGCATTCCTTCATCTTTCTGACTTTAGTAATAAAGAGCTAGAAAAAAAAGGATCAGAACAAATTGAGCATTATTTGCGTGAAGGACAACCGATTGTTGTTCAGGTGACTAAAGACCCTTTGGGAACAAAAGGTGCCAGGTTAACCACAGAAATATCAATTCCTTCCCGGTTTCAAGTGTACATGCCTTATGCGAGTAACTCAGGTGTTTCGCAACGCATTGAGAGTGAAAAAGAACGTAGCCGATTAAGAGCGTGTATTGAGAAGTTTCAGGAAAAGCATGAATCGGGTGGTTTTATAGCAAGAACCGCCGCAGAATGTGTGGTGGACCCTGTATTAATTTCAGATATGTTGTTTTTGACAAAGCTATGGGATGCTATTTCTGAGAGGATGAATAAAGCTGCAGTTAAAACACTCATCCATGAAGATTTGTCTTTAAGTACTAGGATATTGCGAGACTTGTATAAAGATAGTATTGAAAGGATAAGGGTAGATTCAAAAGAAACGTTCCAAAAGCTGGTGGAATTTGCCAAGGTCTTTGTGCCAGATATCGTCCCTGTTATTGAGCATTACTCAGGCGAATGTCCTGTTTTTGATATCTACAATGTAGAAGATGAAATAACTCGTGCCTTAGATCGTAAAGTAAAGTTAAAGTCTGGTGGACACTTGGTGTTTGATCAAACCGAGGCCATGACAACGGTAGATGTAAATACAGGCGGTTATGTCGGTGGCCGGAATTTAGAAGAAACGATTTTTAAAACTAATTTGGAAGCTGCCCAGACAATCTCCAGGCAACTTAGGTTACGTAACTTGGGTGGAATTATTATTATTGATTTCATCGATATGCGCAGTGAAGAGCATAAGCAACAAGTACTAAATGCCTTGCAGCGTAATTTAGATAAAGATCATGCTAAAAGTAAGATTACCGAAGTATCTACCCTGGGTCTGGTTGAAATGACTCGTAAAAGAACACGGGAAAGTTTGGAGCATATCTTGTGCGAACCTTGTTGTGCATGTGGTGGGCGAGGTGTTTTAAAAACGGCTGAATCAATATGTTTAGAAATATTTAGAGAAATTATCAGAGAGGTTAGGCAATATAATGTACAGGAATTATTGGTACTTGCCTCTAATGAAGTGGTTGAAATGTTACTGGATGAAGAAGCAGGAATGCTTGCCGAGTTAGAACTGTTTTTAGGCGTGAGAATTAAGTTTCGAGCAGAAACTGAATACAACCAAGAGCAATATGACGTGGTTTTACTTTAATGTGTATTAAATTATAAAAAATAAAGAGTGATTTACCGTATAACACGTGCAACGAAACATTTATTGTTATGGTCGTTAATAGCCTTAGCTGTTAGCTTAAGTTTAGTACGTTTTTCTTTATTGGGCGTAGCAGATTACAAAGCAGATTTAGAAGATAAAATTCATGAATTGACCTCAATACCTATAAAAATAGGTATGTTAAGGGCAAACATGCGAGGTTTTAGCCCTGAAATTATTTTAAAAGGTATTCAGGTTTTGCCGCTTGAAGGTCAGGCTAAATCTTCAATTCAGTTGGAAGAAGTCCGTCTTGGCATCGACTTGGTGCAATTGTTACTAACGCGGCAGCTATTACCCTCTAGTTGGCTCACGTTAGTGGGCGTTAAATTATCTGTTGTACGTCAGCAAGATGGAAGTCTGTCGATTGTGGGCTTAAATTCGGAAGATTCTAAGCAGCCTTTGTGGTTAATTCAAGGTGGGCGCTATGAGGTTCTGAAGAGTGATATTACCTGGCTGGATAAGAAGCGGCATGCTCAACCCATTACATTTAATAATGTCGATTTATTAATAAAGAATGACAGCAACGCTCAAAAACATGAGATTCATCTAGTTAGTCAATTACCTAAGCAATACGGACGGACTTTAAGAGTTTCGATGGCTATTCAAGGGAATTTATTTGAAGCAGATAGCATTGATGGTTCGGTTTATGTGGAGGGTAGTGATATACATCTGGCCAAGTTATTGACGGGAGATATGCCATTAGGTATGGAAATAAGCACTGGAGATGGTGATTTTAAATTATGGAGTCAGTGGAAGTCATCTCAGTTACAAAGTTTATCTGGTCATATAAAAGCAAAAAATATTGTTCTTCATAAAGACCAAAATACATTTGAAATAAATAAGCTCAATACAAATTTTACTAGTGTTAATCAGGATGGCTGGAAGCAGTTTGGGGTCTCTGATTTTTCCATAACAACAGCAACGCATCAATGGCCGACAGCTGAGTTTATGTTGTCTGCAAATGACAGTTTTACGCAATTGTCAGCATCAATAACACAACTGGATTTACAAGAGTCTGCTGAATTACTGCATTTTTTTGCACCTTTAGATGAACATAAACAGCAATTAATATCCGGTTTGGCTTTAAAAGGGATGTTAAAGGATTTTACTGTTTATATGGATAGTGAAAAAAATACTTATGCTGTTAATGGCAATTTTGCAGGGGTTTCGACAAATGCTTTTTCTGTCTTACCTAAAATAGAAAATTTAACCGGAAGCCTGAAAGGTACCCAGTTATCAGGGCGACTTGTTTTAAATACCACGAATGGCAGTGTGTTTTTTCCTGAAGTGTTTAAGCAAGCGCATTCAATTAAGCAATTACAAGGTTTAGTTACTTGGCAACAGACCCCCGATCAATGGTTGTTTGCGACTGAACAATTAGTCATAGAAAATGCAGACATTCAGACGAAAACAAAGCTGGCATTAAGCATCCCTAAAAATGATCAGGCTGTTTTTATAGACTTGCAAACCTCATTTTCTAATATGCACAATATTAGTAGCGCAGCAAACTTTTATCCGGTCGATGCCATGGATAAAGATCTTGTTGACTGGTTGGAGATGGCTTTAGTGTCAGGAAAAGTTGTCGATGGTAAGGCTTTGATTTATGGCAATTTGGATCAACTGCCTTTTGTTGACGACCAAGGTGTCTTTGAAGTCTTGTTTAATGTTGAAGATGTTAAGCTGAAATATGCACCTGACTGGCCTGTTTTGAATAACTTTAATGCAGAAGTGTCTTTTTTAAAAGATAGCCTGCTGGTTGATGTCGCTCATGCAGATGCAAAACAGATGGCGATTAAGCGAACCTTAGTCGAAATACCCTCCTTTGAGAAAAGTAATTACGTGTCTGTCACAGGGCAGACAGAAGGGAGTATTGTAGCTATTCTTGATTTTCTGAAAGAAACGCCTCTGCACTCGACTATTGATGATGTTTTAGGCGCTATATCTCCCCAAGGGTTAACTCTGGTAGATGTGGATTTAAAAATCCCTTTAATTGATGGGATATCTGAGAAAGTGGATGGTACTGCTCATTTCAAAGCAGCAGCTTTAAATGTTAAAACGGTTGATTTGAATGTTGTTGATGTGACTGGTGATTTAAAATTTACTGAAAATGGTGTGTTTAGTGAAAATATTAAAGCTAAAGCACTGGGCTACCCTATAGATATAAGGGTAGATAACAAGAGGGCTAGTACTGCTATTAATATAGAAGGTAAGACAAATGTCTTTCAATTAAAACAGCAATTCAGTTTTCTGAGGCATGATTTTATTAAAGCAGAACAAGAAAATGATTTAACTAGTTATAAGATTAATCTGGATTTACCTGCTGAAGAAAGCAAACCTGCTAAGTTAAATGTTAAAACAAATTTACTGGGCATTGCTATTGATTTACCTGCATCACTCAAAAAATCAGCAAAACAAAAGAAATCTTTAGACTTGAATTTATTGCTGGATGACCAAACATTATTGCCATTGACCATGAAGTATGGACGCGAGCTAAATGCAGCCGTGGAAATTAATAAACAGCAAAGTAATATTTATTCTGCAGATATTGTTTATGGTAAAAAACTTGCTGTCATGCAAAAGAATAAGGGTATTAAAATACAGATAGAGCGAGATACTTTTGATGCTTCAAAGTGGATGGGAGTAGTCGCGAGTAAGAAAGGTGCTGAGTCTGAGCTTAATGCGATAAGCTTAAAAACAAAGCAATTGCAGTGGAAAGGTAAGTCGTATGGTGCTATTGATGTTGCGATGCATCGCATCAAGAAACAATGGGAAGGACATGTTTTTAGTTCAGTGGCAAAAGGCCAATTTATTCTGCCATCCACAGATAATGATGCGATTAAATTGGATATGAAGTCGATAAATTTATCTGAGTTGATGAGATTTAAAAGTCAAGGAAAGCAGGTCACAATCAGCGACTTTCCTTTGATTCAGGTAAAAAGTGAGCAATTGTGGTGGAACAATACCAATGTAGGGCAATTAGCAATTAAAGCAGAAAAGTTAGAAGAAGGTGTCAGGTTTAACAATATTAGTATTGTTTCTGACACACTTGAACTGGAGCTTAAGGCCGATTGGCTGAAGACTGATAAAGGTCATGTGACTGAGGTGTATGGAGAGGTTGTTGCAGAGGATGTGGGTGAGTTTTTATCTGAACTTGATATAACTAATGATTTAAAGGAAACCAAGGCTAATCTTGGCTTCTTTGGTAGTTGGTCAGGGTCACCCTCTCAGTTTTCCTTGGCAGGGGTTCATGCAGAAATGGATTTAGAGCTAAATAATGGTCGTATATCGAGTATAGAGCCAGGATTTGGTAGGATTCTGGGGTTGCGTGCCATGGACCATATGCTCAGACGGTTGACAGGTGGTATTAGTAATGTCTACAAGCTTGACCGCGGT
>DAOVVZ010000378.1:0-2964 GCA_030636915.1 Methylomarinum sp.
GGTGCATTAACCATGGCATTGAAAAACAGAGATGTATTTCAGTCAGTTTCTGCATTCTCACCTATTGTTAACCCAATGAACTGCCCTTGGGGAGAGAAAGCTTTTTCTGGTTACTTGGGAGCAAACAAAGCAGATTGGGAACAGTACGACAGTCTTGAGCTAGTTGAAAAGTCTGATTCTATCCCGCCTATGTTGATAGATCAGGGGTTAGCTGATGATTTTCTAGCAGAACAGCTTAAAACTGAGGTTTTTACTCAAAAAATTCAGGACAAGGGTTTTACAGATAACTGTACTATCCGGATGCAAGAAGGCTATGATCACAGCTATTTCTTCATTTCAACATTCATTAAAGATCATATCGACTTTCATGCTTCCTATATTTGTCGTGATTGATCTTTAAAGGTATTATCAGTACCAGCTATTGATTAATCAATTAAACCGGCTAACCATGCCGGTTTTTTTTTGCCCTGTAATAATAACTATAGGGTGAGCTGAGGCACGAATAACACCATGAATGGTGTGTAGTAGAACAACGCACCAGGGCAGGAAGCCCGTAGGTAGAGTAATGCGGAGCAGTTGCCGAGCGCACCTTTCATTATGTGATGCGCTTCCTGTCGTCAGCACACCCTATAGCAGTTTTCTTAACTTAATAATGGCAGTGATGCATCCATGTATAAATTCCCACGCAGAACATGGGAATTATGGATAGCTGAGTATGCGTTACTTATTTAACGCTTTTAATACCGCTTGCATACTATCATTTGCATCACCAAATAACATGCGAGTGTTTTGATGTACAAATAATGGATTACCTACACCAGCATACCCAGCAGCCATACTACGTTTAAGCACTATAGTGGTGGCACTGTTCCAGCATTCCAGAACTGGCATACCTGCAATAGGACTGTTAGGATCATTTAGTGCCGATGGATTTACTATATCGTTAGCTCCAATGACAATGGATACATCGACATTGGGGAAGTCTTCATTAATTTCATCCATTTCAAAAACAATATCGTAAGGCACTTTTGCTTCAGCTAATAATACATTCATATGTCCTGGCATACGACCTGCGACCGGGTGTATACCAAAACGCACAGTTTTACCTTGTTCTTGTAGATGCTTGGTTATTTCATTAACCGTATGTTGAGCTTGAGCGACCGCCATACCATAACCTGGAATAATCATGATGTTTTTTGCATCATTTAATAATTGGGCGGTTTCTTCAATGTCTATGGGGGCAACATCACCCTCAACAGTTGCCGCTTCACCCGATGATGACCCAAATCCACCTGCAATCACACTGATAAAGTTACGATTCATTGCTCGGCACATAATGTAACTTAAAATAGCACCACTGCTCCCTACCAGCGCGCCAGTCACAATTAACAAATCATTACTTAACATAAAGCCCGTTGCCGCCGCTGCCCATCCAGAATAACTGTTTAACATGGATACAACCACTGGCATATCGGCACCACCAATAGCCATCACCATATGAACACCAAAAGCTAAAGCGATTAAAGTCATTAAGATCAGTGCAAAAGTACCTCCACCTGTTTCGGCACCTGCTAAAAATACATTGCCCAACCAAATAGTCGCTACTAATAAAGCCAGATTGAGCCAATGACGAGCCGGCAGTAAAACCGGTTTACCACTGAGTTTTCCACACAATTTACCAAATGCAATCACCGAACCTGAAAAAGTCACCGCACCGATAAAAATACCAATATAAATTTCAACTTCATGAATTGTTTTTTCTATTCCCTCTAATCCGTTTGAACTATCAATAAAATTTGCATAGCCAACTAATACAGCAGCCATGCCAACTAAGCTATGCATAATGGCAACTAACTCTGGCATTTGTGTCATTTCAACTTTTAATGCCGCTTTAGTGCCTATAAAACCACCAATAACTAAAGCGATAATCAAGATGACATATGAAGTAACTGAAGCACTTAATATGGTAGCAATAATGGCAATTGCCATACCTGCCATACCAAAATAATTACCTTTACGCGCTGTTTCCTGGTTGCTTAATCCGCTCAAACTCAGAATAAAAAGAATTGAAGCAATAACATAAGACATTATAACTAGACCTTGTGACATCATTTTAAAGCTCCTATTTTCTAAACATTTCTAGCATGCGTCTGGTGACCAAAAAACCACCGGCAATATTGATTGAAGCGATAAGAATCGCTAACCCCGAAAGTAAAGTAATTAGAAACCCTGAGGATGATATTTGGACTAAAGCACCAATAACGATAATGCCACTAATCGCATTGGTTACACTCATTAAGGGCGTGTGTAAGGATGCAGAAACATTCCAAATGACTTGATAGCCTATAAAGCAAGCCAAAACAAAAACGGTAAAATGCGACATAAAAGATGCCGGTGCAACTGAACCTAAAGCAAATAATGCACTGCCTATAATCAATACAGGCAATATTTGTTTTATGGGCTCAGGTATGACAGATTTCTTCGGTTCTTTATCAACACCCTTAACAGCAGGTGCTTCAGTTTGTGGTGCTGGAGCAGCGGATAGTTTGACTGGCGGTGGAGGCCAGGTTATTTTTCCTTCTTTTATAACAGTGGTTCCACGAATCACTTCATCATCCATATTGACATCAATAATGCCATTTTTATCTGGACATAATTCGGTTAATAAATGTCTTAAATTAGTCGCATAAAGCTGACTGGATTGCGCTGCCAATCGACTTGGTAGATCAGTATAGCCAATTAAAGTAACACCATGCTCGACTACTACTTCATTCTTTTTTGTAAGCGCACAGTTACCGCCTTGTTCTGCGGCCAAATCAACAATCACACTGCCTGGCTTCATTGATTCAACCATACCTGCGGTGATTAACTTTGGCGCAGGTTTCCCTGGAATCAGTGCAGTCGTAATAATGATGTCAACTTCCATTGCTTGCCTGGCAAATAAAGCCATTTCAGCTTCAATAA
>DAOVVZ010000237.1:0-4022 GCA_030636915.1 Methylomarinum sp.
ACATTTCTTCCATTTGGTAGAGGCTTTCAAATTGAGGACCTTCAGGTAAAAAGGTGCGCGAGGCAATGCGTAAAGCCAGTGATGGATTTTTACCTTGCAGAAATTTAACCGTGGGCTCAATACATTTTTGGTAAGTGGAGTAGTGGGCTAAAAAATGGTAAATTGCATCGGGCAATTCATCATCATCAAAATCGGCATAATTATCTTCAACTGTTTGATAAATTCTATCTAAGCCTTGTTTTGTGAGTAATGATAAAAATAATTCTATGGCTAAATCTCTTTGGGCGACGGAATAACCTTGTTGCCTGAGAAAACCTGTTAAATATGCTGTTGCTGGATAGGGGGTATTCAGCTGAGTCATAGGTGGGGTTATTAGCAGTATTTTCATAAAGAACGAGTATTATTTGGAGAGTCTGGGTAGCCTGGTTTTCTGAGAGTATCTTTAAGGGGAGCTCAGCTGGTTTTTTGTAGGGGAATGCTTACGACGGTTGTTAAAGCGGCTGGGAGAAGAATATTAGTAAATGTCTATATTTGTATGTCTTTACATAGTATCTATTCAGGATATATCGGAGTATATTTGTTGATTGTACTTTGTTTAGTTTAGGAGGTGTTTATATCATGCCTAAGAGAGAAACTCAAAGAGTCTTAATTTGTGATGATTCTATCACTAATGTAATGATTTTAAGTAACTTGTTGGAAACGGAACTTAACGTTACAGCCAGAGCTGTGACTGATCCAAGAAAAGTCATTATAGAATTGCAACAACAGGAATTCGATTTATTACTTTTAGATATTGAAATGCCTCACCTTAATGGTTTTCAGGTAATGGATCAGGTTCGTAAAATTTACTGCGCTGATGAGCTTCCTGTTATTATTCTGACAGAAAATATGAATTCCTATACCTGTAATAAGGCGTTGGATTCTGGTGCTAATGATTTTGTTCGTAAGCCATTTGATTTGTGTGAGGTTAAATTGAGGTCGCGCAATTTGCTTAAAGTAAAACAATCATATAAATTACAAAAACATTTAAATGAGGCGTTGGAAAAACAGGTTGAGTCAAGAACGCGTGATTTAGGGGATGCAACTGAAAGTCTGATTCATCGTCTGGCTTTAGCAGGTGAAATTCGCGATAATGAAACGGGGCAACATCTTGTGCGGGTGGGTAAATATGCTCGGTTATTAGGTAAAAAGTTAGGCTTGCCTGCAGAACTGTATTATATGATAGAAAAAGCCGCACCTATGCATGACATTGGCAAGATTGGTATCCCTGATTCGATTTTGTTAAAAAAAGGGGTCTTAGATGATGAAGAACGGAAAGTGATGGAAGGGCATACTAAGTTAGGTGCTAAGCTATTAGGTGATCATCCTTCTTTATTGGTACAAATGGCAGCAAGTATTGCCTTATCGCACCATGAAAAATGGGATGGCAGTGGTTATCCTAATCAATTGAATGGGGAGTCTATTCCTATTGAGGGCAGAATTATCGCTATTGCTGATGTGTTTGATGCATTAACAACAGAGCGACCTTATAAAAAAGCATGGTCTATTGATGATTCTGTCAATTTTATGCAAGATAAAGCAGGTTGTTTTTTTGATCCTCAGTTGATTAAATTATTTGTGCAGAATATTGAACAGTTCTTGAAAATTCGTAAAGCTTATACCGATTGATAAGTTTGCGGGAGCTGGCTAGAAATGCTTCGGGAACAGCCACTATTGTCCTACTACTTAAAAATGGCCTAGAATGATTCCAATTAGAGATAATATAGAGTGTAAGAGACCCCCTTATGTTAGTTGGGTAATTATGGGGATTTGTATCGGTATCTTTCTATCAATGAAAATGATGCCTGATGAGTTGCAACGCCAACTGATCTATTTATATGGCATGGTACCTATTCGGTATTCAAATCCCGAGTGGTCAGCTGCATTTGGGCTACCATTTGACGGCTACTTTTCTTTTTTAAGTAGCTTGTTTTTACATGGTGGTTGGTTGCATATCATTATAAATATGTGGTTTATCTGGATTTTTGCTAATAGTATTGAAGATAGAATGGGTCATGGTCGCTTTCTGGCGTTCTATTTATCATGCGGTTTAATTGCAACCTTTGTGCAATGGTATTTTGACCCAACAATGGCGATCCCTGTTGTAGGGGCTTCAGGCGCAATTGCAGGGGTTTTAGGCGCATATTTTTTAATGTACCCTTATGCCAGGATTGTTATTTGGTTTCCCTTGTTTCTTTTACCGATTTTTTTTGAATTACCCGCTATTGCATTTTTAGGCTTTTGGGTCATTATTCAAATTCAAAATGCAACAACTGCAATGATGTTTGATGCCGTAACAGCCGAAGTTGCTTGGTGGGCGCATTTGGGTGGCTTTGTTGCAGGTGTTTTTTTACATCCTTTATTTCTTAATAATGAAGTGGATGAGGCATCCTGATTTACTATTGTCGATTGTTTTTAGCTGTGCAAGCAGGATGATAGCAATCGTTATAAAAGTTAAATTATCCCTGAAATTAAGATATAATCTCGGGATTCAGATTCGTTTTTAGGGAAGGCTGTGTTTGAACTGGGTAGGTTTAAGCGGAACCTTTAATATTATTTTCAGGAATTCACATATTATGAATAAAGTTAATGTTGCTCTGGTAAGACTGTTTCAATTTGTTATTTTTGTGCTTTTTACATTTATGGTCTTGGCTTATTTTGGAGCAATGATTTTAGTGCCGTTGGACTTGGTTGTATTAATCATTAAGATTTTTAGTCTTGTTGGCCTTGGTGGAATTATTGGTGCAGTGATTGCCGTTTCAATCGTCTCATATTTGGGGCTGATTGTTTATAGAACACCAGGCTTAGTTAAAATAATCGTAGATACTGGCTTAGATTTGGTTAATACAGGAAAAGCACGCGTTGAAGAATTTAACAAAATTGCTGATAGTGTTAAAAAATAATTGAGTTTTGTACTCCCTGAGGAGTATGTGATTCTGAGAAGAAGGGTGTTTATTCATAAACACCCTTTTTTTTGCCTCAATTTTGGGTTATTAAAATTTAAAGATTGTTTTTAACCGCGCAAACTCATAATGGCCCAGCCTTCTTGTTCTGCATAATCACGTAGTTGATCATCAGGGTCTACGGCAACGGGATTATCAACAAGCTTTAATAAAGACAAGTCATTATGAGAGTCACTATAAAATGAACTGTTTTCTAATGTTTCTGATGAATTTTCTAACCATTCGTTTAATAGTGTTACTTTGCCTTCCTGAAAGCAAGGCGTACCTTCAAACTTTCCGGTATAGCGTCCATCAACAACTTCTGGGGTTGTCGCAAGTAAGATGTCAATACCAAATAACTTGACGATAGGTTCGGTGACAAATCGATTGGTTGCTGTAATGACCATCACCGTATCACCTTTAAATCGATGCTTATTAACCAGGCGGATAGCAGGCTTAAGTTGAATTGGTTTAATGATTTGTTCAATAAATTGCTCTCGCAATTTAAATAGTTGTTCTGGATCATTTTTTGCTAAAGGTGCAAGAGAGAAGTCTAAAAATTCAATAATATCTAATTCACCTTGTTTGTAGGCCTCATAAAACTTGGTATTGGCTTCTTCATATAGATCCTTGTCGACGATGCCTTGGTCAACAAGAAACTGTCCCCATAAATAATCGCTGTCATCAGAAATGAGGGTGTTGTCTAAATCAAAAATGGCTAAACTCACGGTTAAATCCTGTTTGAGAATATATTAAAGTTAAAGTGTTATAGCGTCAGTAGAAGTTTTATGGAACAATGCTGTTATTAATTTTAATACTGACTTATTTTTTTATTTTAACATTTAGGCACTAGCTATACACAAAATAGCTGAATTTGTAGTATTTAATCCAAGCATTAAGCGTAGGTTTGTTTAGATCTGTCTAATAAGGTGGTGTCTAGACTTTAAGAGTTCTTGCTGGGTTAATATATTGCTTTGTCTGATAACATTTAAAAGAATGGGGATGCAAATAACAGGTTTTTAAATGATAGACTCTAAAGGA
>DAOVVZ010000069.1:0-6745 GCA_030636915.1 Methylomarinum sp.
CGTAAGTTATTTTTTGTTGATTACTTAGGGTAACCGTATGCTGGTCAGGGGCGATATTAATAACAAAATCGTGTACTAATTTAATGCCGTAATGATTACTTAATGCTTTATAGCCAAAAGTCAGCGAATCAATGGTTTTAATTCCGCCTAAAACCCAGTTGCTTCCTGGGCAAGTGATGTAGTGGGTTTTAGGCTCAATTAAAGTCACTCTAATAGCAGGGTCGAGTTTTTTAATGGTTTTTGCAGCCGTTGCCCCGCCAAAACCACCGCCAATGATTACGACATGGGCTGATGCTAAGGGTTTAAAGCTTGTGTTTTGGCAACCTGCAACTAATAGCCCCGCTGAACTACCCGCTAATTTTATAAAGCGTCGTCTGGAAATCATTAATCTAACTCGCTTAAATAGATAGCAACTGATTTTAATTCAGCATCGGTAAAACCTTTGCTGATCCGGTCCATAATGGTCGCTTCTTTTTTGTTGGATTTAAAAGCAAGTAGGCTACGTGTTAATGCTTTGGCTGAAAGTGGGCGAGGGGTATCCAGATACTTTAATTTCTCACCATGGCAGCTATAACAGGCATAAGCAATTACTTTACCTGAAACTTCAGCTCTGGCTTCAGAGGCCATTAGTGCTAAAGCGAATGCTGCAAAAAAGAGTCGCATAATTAATCTTGATGAGTATATAGATGGCAAATCGTTATCCTACCGTTATTTTTCTTATTAGAGTGATATTTTTGCTGATTGATTATTTTTGTATCGGACTAAAGTCCGCTCACTACCCATCTAGAATAACGTGTGTTTTGTTTGTAAGAGAATAGTAATACATCAAAAATTTTAAGGTAGATAAAACAAACGATTATCTCAATAATGATGTTCATTAATAGTAATTAAAGAAAATTTAATGAGTTTACAGACAAAAAACTCCAGTGGATTAGATACATTGGTATTTGATAATCGTTTTGTTAAAGAGTTGCCGGCTGATATAGAAACTAAAAATTTTCGCAGGCAAGTCACCGATGCGTGTTATTCACGCGTTTTGCCCACTCAGGTTTCAGAACCTACTGTTGTTGCTTATGCCAAGGAAATGGCCGCACAGTTAGGGCTGACAACGGATGATTGTGAATCTGCACAATTTGCTAATGTTTTTGTGGGTAATGAGTTGCTATCAGATATGGATCCTTATGCCATGTGTTATGGCGGACATCAATTTGGTCAGTGGGCAGGGCAGTTGGGTGATGGACGTGCGATTAATCTGGGTGAAGTGCTTAATCAGCAAAATCAGCGCTGGGCATTACAATTAAAAGGTGCAGGGCCAACACCTTATTCACGTAGTGCCGATGGTCTGGCGGTTTTGCGCTCATCAGTGCGTGAATTTTTATGTAGTGAAGCCATGCATCATTTGGGTGTTCCAACCACGCGTGCTTTAAGTCTGGTTTTGACAGGTGAAAACGTCGTCAGAGATATGTTTTATGATGGTAATGTCAAAGCCGAGCTGGGTGCAGTTGTTTGCCGTGTCGCCCCTTCGTTTACTCGTTTTGGCAGCTTTCAGATTGCTGCTGTTAGAGGTGAGATTGATTTATTACGTCAATTAGCAGATTACACTATCCGCACTGATTTCCCTCATTTATTAAAACAGACGCAACAAATCAGTAAAGAAACATACATCAGCTGGTTTGAAGATATTTGTCGCAAAACCGCAGAAATGATCGTGCATTGGCAGCGGGTGGGTTTTGTACATGGGGTGATGAATACCGATAATATGTCTATTTTAGGACTGACTATTGATTACGGTCCTTATGGTTGGCTGGATAATTATGATCCCGACTGGACACCCAATACTACCGATGCAACACATCGACGCTATCGATACAGTCAACAACCACAAATTGCACTTTGGAATCTTGTACAGTTAGCCAATGCCATTTATCCTTTAATTGAAGATGCAGAACCGTTACAACAGGCCTTGACTGTGTATAACCAAGTATTTGATCAAGGCTGGCAAGCGATGATGGCTGAGAAATTAGGTTTAAACACTTTTGAGCCAGAAATAGACGAGGATTTATGTAAAGAATTGTTAGCCTTATTGGCTGAGGTGGAAACCGATATGACGATTTTTTATCGAAAACTGGCTTTACTTGATGTGGATAGGGAGGTTGAAACGCAAAGTGATGAACAGTTGCTAGCGCCTTTATTAGATGCCTGGTATCGATTTGATTCAGTGAGTGAAGATTATCCTTTGCGTGTTGCTGTCTGGTTGCGTAAATATATCAATAGATTGCAACAACAAGGCGTTTTGCAGGTCGAAAAAGTACAGCGCATGAATCAGGTTAACCCCAAATATGTTTTACGAAATTATTTGTCGCAACAGGCGATAGATAAAGCAGAGCAGGGCGACTTTTCTATGGTTAATGAGTTGTTAGACGTGATGCGACATCCGTATGATGAACAAGCTGAAAAAGAAAGCTATGCAAAAAAACGGCCTGACTGGGCGAGACATAAAGCGGGTTGCTCAATGTTATCGTGTAGTTCGTGAAATTTAAAAATGTAGGGTGGGCAAAGTTCTTTCATGCCCATCAAAAATATGGAATGATGGGTTTTATGCTCATTCCTTTAGATACACGGGATAAATAATCCCACTTAACCAAGGACCAATCATGTTAGAAAAAAATCAAACTGCCCCCGCGTTTAGTTCAAAAAACCAAGATGATCAATTGGTTGAATTAGCCTCGTTTAATGGCAATAAAAATGTTGTTTTATACTTCTATCCTAAAGACGACACCCCAGGTTGTACTATAGAGGCCAATGATTTCACCGCGCTAGCTAATGAGTTTGCGGCACTTGATACAGTGGTTATTGGCGTCAGTAAAGATTCTTGTGCCAGTCATGCCGATTTTATTAATAAATATGGTTTAAAACTGGATTTGTTGGCAGATGAAACGGGCGAAATATGTCAAAACTATGATGTTTGGCAGATGAAAGAAAAAAATGGCATCAAGAAAATGGCTATTCTGCGTTCGACTTTTATCATTGATAAAGCAGGGCAGTTGGTAGAAGCTATGTATGGCGTTTCTCATGAAGGCCATGCACAAGCTATATTGGAATTGGTTAAAAAACTGTAAATAAAAAACGCGATAATTTACCTGCATGGTTTTAATTCAGTCTCATTGGGTCCGTCGGGTAATTTACTCGCGTCAAAACAAAAGTTACTAGTGCTGGAGAGGTTTTGTCAGCAACATAAGATTAAATTTTATACGCCCAATGTTGATTATAGGGATTTTGAACAAGTCATTAGTGATTTAACGTAGTCATTTCTAAATTTAGAGGCTGAGGGCTATAAGGTTTTTTTCATGGGCTCATCATTGGGTGGATTTACCAGTGAATATATGGCAATAAAAACCCAACGCAAGGCCATTATGATTAATCCGGCCATTGAACCTGCTGAGTTATTAGTTCAATTTATTGGTGTTAGCGAAAACTTTGAATTAAAACAACCGTATGATTGGACACAAGCCCATTGTGATCAATATAGGACTTATGAAAATGCTTTAAAGCAGGCGTCAGATAATTTGGTGAATAGAATAGTATTGCTGGATATGGCAGATGAGCTAATTGATTCTTATAAGACGCAAAAACAATATGCACAGCGGGCTGAGATTATTGCTTATGAAGGAGGGTCGCATAGTTTTGAACATATTGAAGAGGCTTTATCTGTGATTGAAAAAGTGATATATACATAGCAAGGAGTCCGTAGCGCGGAAAATGTACCGGCTTACGTATTTATCGCCTTGTTAATTTTTATGATTAAGTGTACTGACTCAGACTTAACCAGACATATTTAAAAATTAGGTTTGATTTCTACTAACAGGATTACCAATACCATAACATTATGAATAGTGCCTAATTGACTGTCTCAAAACAGCCAAAAAGCAGTCAGTTGATAATAATTTTACGCTCACAAATTTTATTCTCTTTTTTTATAAATTTGTCTTAGATCTAGATCGATCATTAATATAGTTATTATTTTCCAAGTCCCACTTGATTGAATCAGTAATAGCTTCAATTACCAATTGGCCTATTAACTCCCCTATTAGCGTATGTTTTCCACAAAATTCAATTCCTATTTCTGCTTTTTTTTGTGATGCAACGATGATTGAGTCTGTTCCTGTTCCAGTAGCAATATCATTGGAAACTGGACTTTTAATATTAGCTTTTTGTAAGGCGGCCACTTTAGCTTCAGTGACGATCATTATTGCTTCAACCATTGCCGTAGGTGTAAAAGTTGCTGTACTTATTAGTATGATATTAATAGTATCGTGTTCCAAACAGATAGGGGAGAGATTACGATATTCAGCATAATCTCCTGCTCGTCTGGGATTTGATAATCCCGTTGTGAGTACAACAATAAGATCTACGTTTTCAACTTTGACCTGCTTTATACGCATCGATTTCATGGACGCAGCAGTCATCATACCAGCGGTAATACCTTGCCAATTATATTGGGTACAATAATTATTTAATGTGATATCAGGCTTTTCGGCACTATAAAACTTTTTAGGGACTTTTAAGTTAACAATATGTTTAACATCCTTAAAGCCTCCATTGAGTATTGCGGAACTCAATGTATTGAATGGAACGAAAAATTCTAAATGAATATGATCATCAGTCTGCTCAAAGAGTATTTGAGATGGAAAAGTAATTGAATTGTTGGACATTTAATATTATGTGACCCTTTTTGTGTATTCAATCTAGTTTAAAAATAAGAACGCAGCTGATAATAAATAACAACTAGCTATGATGACATCTCATCTTACATTTGCTAAGCGCAAATTATAATCATCTATATAGCTAATAAGGTAAAACAGGCATTGTTTGCTGAGGACGCTTCCCTTGTAATGCGGTTAGAAAAGCAACAATATCTATAACTTGTGCGGCTGATAAATCTTTATCCAATTGTAATTTTGCCATAATTTTTACAGCTAAATCCAATGTTTTGACTTTACCGTTATGGAAGTATGGGGCCGTTAAAGTAATATTCCTTAAGGTAGGAACTTTCCAAAAATTGTCGTCTTTTTTATTGTCTGTCACTAGCGAACGCCCTTTATCTTGTTTAAATTGAAAGCGTTGTTCGTATTCTGAATATTCTATAATGGGGAATCTCTGAAAAGCTCCTGAGCCATTTAAAGTTGCACCACCATGACAGCGATTGCAGCCTGTTTCAATAAAAAGTTTCATCCCTCTGATCTGCTGGGCAGTCATGGCTAGTGGGTCACCACTGATGTACTGATCAAAAGTACTGTTGGGGGTGATTAAGGTTCTTTCATAACTCGCAATTGCCTGACTGACCCCCCGTTTAGATAAGGGTAACTCGGCCTTGTTAAAAGCCAGCTGATAACCAGATATGGTAGCTAACCGTGCAATCACTTGATGCCAGTTTTGCTTACCCATTTCGCCCGGGTTTGTTATTGGCATAGTCGATTGCTCTTCTAGGCTGCTTACTCTTCCATCCCAGAACTGTTTTTTGTTAAACGCTGCATTCCATACTGTGGGGGCACTACGCAGCCCCTCTTTTCCATTAATTCCAACAGAGCCACCACGATTATCTTCACCACCTAACATGAGATTATGACAGCTGGCACAAGAAACCGTACCGTTACTTGATAAGCGCTTGTCATGGAATAACATTTTCCCTAGTTCTACTTTTTCTATACTCATCGGATTTTCGTCTGGTGCGATAACTTGGCTAGGTAATGCCAATAATCGAGGAGAAGACATCATGGGAATAATTAAATATACCCCTACTAGCAAAAGCATTAAAAGCAGAATAGTTGTTTTGTTCATAGTCTCTAGGGGGTAACAAGAGAAGGTGAAAGGTAAACTCACCTGATATTGATTATAAAAGGAGGTGGGAGGCTGGGTAACACATGGGTAATGCGACACAAGCTGATATCTCGCTTGAGACCTTGCTAACACAAGAGAAAAACTTAGTTTTATCTTAATAATTGCCAGCGCATCCACCCTAATTAAACAGAGTTAGGGTGGGGGATGTTAATGTTTAAGAAATTTGTTCTTGAGCATTTTCTGTTTTGCTGATGAATTTAAGCTAAAAAAAGCACAAGAAGCAATCATCCAGTAAAAGAAGTTAGTCACTGCACCTGGAGCATATTTTTCTATTCGTAGAGCAAACCCTGCTAAATTGGCATCTGGGAAATAAGGTGACATCCAATAAAAACTAGCGGATGTAATTAGCCACTCTAGACTGATTGCAACTAATAAGGTCATTGCAATCAACAGCACTTGCTTTAATGAATTAAATTTTAACGATGTTAAGGAGCGAGCCACCAAATACATCAAATAATACGCAGGTAGTAACATCACATAAGCTTGGGTTACACAAAAATTGCTCGCACCATAATAGCTAATAGACACCCAGTCAATTAGAACGGCAACAATAATTAAAGGGACAGGCGCTAAAAAATTTTTAAAATAAACACCCGTAATAAAAATTGCAGCCAAAGTAAAATCGGGCAAGTGAATTTCCAAATATGAAGTGCTCTGATATCCTCTAGTTAATACCATCAACAGCACCATAAATATCATGGAAACACTGTATTTTAATGTTATTATTCCGCTGTTTTTTGTAATATCCATAATCACCTCATATACTTTAATCTTAAAAAAATTATATTCGCCGTCTAGCTTAGGAACCGCACGAAACAACTTCGATAACCTACTTGCCTTTATGTCC
>DAOVVZ010000187.1:0-4497 GCA_030636915.1 Methylomarinum sp.
TTCTTTGCCCAGCTTTAAAAAGTTGTAAGCTATACTCTAGCGAATTGCTTTTATTCTTAAAAATAAATTGCACTTATTGCGTTAAACCTAAGCTATTAATTTCTCACCTGTCATTCAATTATAAATAAGGACTATCGAATGTTTCGGATACGAATAATTGCTCACAACAAATATAACTTGCTACTGCTCTGTCTTCCGATTTTATTAGGCTGGTCAGAAGCTGGAAATAGTATCGAAAAGGCCAAGAGCGCTATTCAATCAGCCCCCCCTAAGGAAAACCCGCGCCTAAACCTTACTGACGCAGAGAAAAAATGGTTAAAAGAACACCCCACCATTAATGTTATTGATGATTTTTCCTGGCCACCCTATATATATCGGGATAATGATGGAAATCTAGCCGGTATCGCATCCAGTTATATTGCCTTATTTACAAAAAAACTTGGAACTCAATTTACCCCCCAGTTTAACCATAATTGGGAGGAAGCCATTGATTACTTCAAATCAGGTAAAAGTGACTTATTACCCGCCCTCGTTCGTACTGAGCAGCGGGAGGCTTTCATTCGCTTTACCAAGCCTTATATTTCCTTTCCTGTGGTGGTCGCCACTCGCAACGATAGCCCGTTTATTGATAGTTTGGAAAATTTGGCTGGAAAGCGAGTTGGCCTGGTAAAAGGTTATCTCAATGAGGATAGGCTAACTAAAGGGTATGTTGACCTGAAGGTCGTGCCACTTTTAAATGTTGCTACTGGCGTACTGGCTCTGGCAGATGGAAAAGTTGATGCCTTTGTGGGTAATCTTGGGGTCATTTATTATGAAATGCACCGGTTAAATCTGGATAGCATCAAAATTGCAGCACCTACTCCATATATTGATGACCTAAGTTTTGGTGTCCGTAAAGATTGGCCTGAACTGGTGAGTATTTTAAACAAGACGCTTGCCACAATCACAGACCGTGAAAAGTCAGCCATTAAAAATGACTGGATAGGCATAACGGTAAAATTTGGCACCAAGCTTAGTACTATATTGATATGGCTCGTACCTACTCTACTTATCACCTTTGGTATTATCTCCTTTGTCCTGATCTGGAACAGACGACTGGAGCGGGAAGTTGCCGTTCGTCAACGAACGGAACGCGCTTTAAAAATAGCCAAAGAGAGTGCAGAAAAAGCAAGCTTAACCAAAACCACTTTCCTTGCGAATATGTCTCATGAGCTACGAACCCCTTTGAATGCCATTCTTGGCTTCTCCAGAATGATGGGACAAGACTCTGATGCGACAACTCATCAACTCGATAGGCTTGCTATCATCAATCGTTCCGGTGAGCACCTGCTTGAGATGATTAATGAAGTATTAGACCTATCCAAGATCGAGGCAGGTCAGATGAATTTTGAACCGAGAGACTTTGACCTTAAGCAACTGCTTGAGGATATAAGTTGTATGTTTGAAGTGAGAACAGAAGAAGTCGGATTAATTTATAAGAAGGAAATTGACGCGGGGCTTGCTCGATATATTGAGGCGGATGCAGGAAAAATACGACAAATTCTTATTAATTTATTAGGTAATGCTGTTAAATTTACCCCAGGGGGGTATGTTTCGTTACGGGCGAATACAGTTTTAATACAAGATGACCCTGAAAAATCTCTGTTGCAGTTAGAAGTAGAAGATAGTGGCCGCGGCATATCTTCAGAGCAATTGGAGCAGATTTTCCAGCCTTTTATTCAGGCTGGAAATTATTCCTATGCTATAGAAGGTAGCGGACTAGGGCTTACTATAAGTAAGTCTTTTATTGAATTAATGAATGGCAAGATTGAGGTAAAAAGTGAATTGGGAAAAGGCTCCTTGTTCAAAGTTGAATTGCCAATTATTCAGTTAGATGAATTAAGTCCTGAGATTTTGAAACCTTTCAGCAAACAGGTTGTCAATTTAGAACCAAACCAACCTGCATGGCGTATCTTGGTGGTAGAAGACAACTTGGATAACCAATTGCTACTTTCCGACTTTTTAACCCAAGTAGGTTTTAATGTTCAACAAGCGGAAAATGGTCAACAAGCGGTTAGCCTTTTCAAACAATGGCGGCCTCACTTTATCTGGATGGATTTACGTATGCCTATCATGAATGGTTATGAAGCGACACGCCAGATTCGAGATTTACCTGATGGAAATGATGTTCGAATTGTAGCACTAACAGCCAGCATCATGCCTGATAGCGATCTGCAAGCCATTGATGCGGGTTGTGATGATCTTATGCGCAAACCTTTCCTTGAACAGGATGTTTTTCAGTGCATAGAAGACCAATTAGGCGTAAAGTACGTTTTTAACGAAATAGGCACTCAACATGCATCGCCACAAAGTAACCATAAAACCAATGAAACTGAGTTTTCCTCTATAAACAAGACGTTAAATACACAACTTTGTAAAGCAGTAGAAAACAAAAATGACGAATTAATGAATGAAAGCATTACCAAATTGCGTAAAACAAACCCCGCCATGGCAGAATTATTGACAATGTTAGCTAAAGATCAGCGTTATGATCAGATTCTGGAGCTATTAAATTGAGTAAAGCGATTGAAAATAATCAGATAAATGGTAGCATCTTAGTCGTTGATGATATTCCTGCCAATCTGGGTATTCTTTATGAATTATTGAGCAAAGCAGGATTGGAAGTTCGTCTTGCTTACAGTGGCTCTGCTGCGCTTAAAGCTATTAAAAACAATCCGCCCGACTTGCTGTTACTCGATATTATAATGCCCGGCATGGATGGTTATGAACTATGCCGCCAATTAAAGGCTGATTCAAAAACGAAACATATTCCAATACTCTTTCTTACCGCAAAGAATGATGTAAAAGACGAAAATATTGGCCTGGAACTTGGAGCGGTTGACTACATCCGCAAACCCTTTCATGCAGAATCAGTTTTGGCTCGTGTGCGTAATCAATTAGCCATTAAACAACAAATTGACACGTTATTAAGTGTTCATAGTGAACAGGATTATCAGTTTCGTCTGCAAAACCAGGGATGGATAATTCGCTATGCAGGTGGCGAAACAAACTATTTGCATCAATCAAGAGGTGCAGCCTATTTGCATCTCCTGCTCAGTAAACCCAATCAGCAAATTCTAGCCCGTGACCTTGTTTATGAGGTAGTACATGATGAAGCGGTACTACACAAGGGCGATGCGGGAAATAGACTCGATGAACTTGCTATTTCAGCCTATAGAGAGCGTTATCAGTCTTTAATTTCTGATTTACAAGAAGCAGAGGATAATAATGATCTTGGAGCTATCATGCAGATTAATGAAGAAAAGACATGGCTGGAAAAGGAACTAAGTGCCGCCATTGGACTTAATGGCAGAAGACGACAAGAAACATCACAACAAGAGCGATTTCGTAAATCAGTGGGCAATGCGATACGCCGAACTTTAAAAGAGATTGAACGTCTGGATACTCATTTAGCTGATCACCTAAAGCCTCCTTGTTTACGCATGGGCATTGCTCCCATCTATGCACCCTCTGTAGAGATACCGTGGCAAACTTAAAAGAACTTTAAACAAAGAGCTATACTTCGCGAGTTCACGGCAACGCGAAATACAAATACGACTTCTTATACCAATTAGGCACATTGTTCGTTAAGTGCCGACACCTTTCAGCCCCACCTCCACCTCAGCTTATACGCCACATTCATGTAGCATATGCTACATAACTTGTAGCGCATACCATATAAATGTTATTAATTATCATTGCGGTTTGTCCGGGCTAAGGCAGCTGCATAATGGAATAAGAAGACAGAAAATATTTGACTGAAATCAAATACCCCTCTCTTAGAGAGTTATTTTTCAGTGAGCAAAAATTTAGGGTTATATTATGATTTTTCCACAAAATATAAATACGGTAAGTACTTTAGAGCATATTGCTACTTTAACTTCAATTCGTGATATTGAGTTATTTGAGGTTAGCTTTGTAAAAACGGTTGCAGAGTTATTAGTCGTTAAAGATATTTATATCTGCAAATTTGACAAAAACAATACGGCAACCCGTCAGGTACATTATATTTCTGAAAACAAGTCCATTCAAATAAGCCAAAAAAACATTGAAATACCAGAACTAATTTTAACAGCCGAACAACAGCCATCAACAAATAAAACCATTTCACATTACGAAAACAATTTACATCAAATGGTATTTTCAATTGATGGACTAAAAGGTGTTGTTGGTTATTTACTACTTATTCTGTTAAAACCACTGTCAAAAACAGAGACATTAATCATCTCCAGCCTGTTAAATATTGCTCATAATTTCTACAGCTTATTAGAGGAAAACCAAAAAGATAAATTAACAGGCTTACTTAATAGAAAAACATTTGATGATAATATTTCAAAAATCCAAAATTTATTAGATAGCACAACTTTATCTAAAAGTTACACAGACATTGAGAAACGATCACTTGATCATGATGAGAAAGAATTTTGGTTAGCTATTTTAGATATTGACCATTTCAAA
>DAOVVZ010000298.1:0-3540 GCA_030636915.1 Methylomarinum sp.
GCTCGTGCCATGAAGAATATGACATTAAGCGAGCTGTGTCTGGTTTCACCCAAAATATTTCCTAGTGCTGATGCAACCGCAAGAGCAGCGGGTTCTGATGATATCTTAGGTTCGGCAGTGATTTGTGACTCATTGCAAGAAGCGGTAGCTGATTGCCAGATTGTACTGGGTGCAAGCGCACGTGACCGAACTATTAGCTGGCCTGAAGTGACAGCGCGAGAATGTGCTGAAAAGTTTGCGGTGCAAGCTAAGACCGATGAGAAAGCAAAAATTGCGCTAGTCTTTGGTCGTGAAAATTCAGGGTTAAAGAATCATGAATTGGATTTGTGTCATTATTTGTTACGTATCCCATGTAATGCCGATTATAGTTCTTTAAATTTAGCCGCAGCGGTACAAGTGGTCAGTTATGAATTGTTTGTTGCTTCGGGGCAGAAAGCGGAGAGCACGATTGGTGATAAAGATGATGGGGCTTTAGCTTCAACTAAACAAATGGAGCTGTTTTATGAGCATTTGCAGCAAATGTTGATGGATATAGGTTTTTTGCATGTGGATAAATCACAATCTATTATGCGTCGTTTACGTCGGATTTTTAATAGAGTTGGGTTAGATACCAAAGAGGTCGATATACTTCGCGGTATCTTCAGGTTTTCGCAGAATAATAATAAGTAATATTTATGTTGAACTTGATTAAAGAAGATATTAATTGTGTTTTTGGCAGGGATCCTGCGGCACAGACTGTTTTTGAAGTCGTTACCACTTATCCCGGATTTCATGCCATGGTTATTCATCGTCTGGCACATTGGTGCTGGCTGAAAGAATTTAGATGGTTAGGGCGCTTTATCTCACATATGGGACGCTGGTTGACAGGTATTGAGATACATCCAGGGGCTAAAATTGGCCGGCGATTTTTTATAGATCATGGTATGGGTGTGGTTATTGGTGAGACTGCGGTGATTGGTGATGATTGTACGCTTTATCATGGTGTAACTTTGGGTGGAACCTCATGGAATAAAGGCAAGCGTCACCCTACCTTACATAATGGTGTGGTGGTTGGCGCTGGTGCCAAGGTTTTAGGGCCAATTGAGATAGGGAAAGATGCAAGAATTGGTTCCAATTCAGTGGTGGTTAAACCAGTTCCTTCTGGAGCAACGGTGGTTGGTATCCCTGGCCGTATTATTGATCAAAATAAAAGCCAAGCCACTAAAGAGAGAGAGCAGATAGCCAATAAGATGGGGTTTAATGCTTATGGTGCAACAGCGGATATGCCCGACCCAGTTGCTCATGCGATTAATCACATGCTGGATCATATTCATTTAATGGATAAACAGTTAGATAGTATGAAGAAAGTCCTTAATGAATCGGGTATTGAATATGAAGAGCAAGATATGCCATCACTGGATGATTGTGAAATTAAAGAGTAGCTAGGCGTTTGCTATTTTCGGACAGTCTTCTAGCATGATGAGTGAGTAATACTTGACTAAAATACTAGGTTTATTTACAATAACCCTTAATTTAATAGGTTTATAAGGATTTTCTCATGCGACTTACTACAAAAGGGCGTTATGCCGTGACTGCAATGCTTGATTTAGCATTTCATAGTCAAAAAAAACCCGTGACATTAACAGACATTGCGACCCGTCAAACCATCTCTTTGTCATATCTTGAGCAATTATTTGCCAGGTTACGAAAAGCAGGAATGGTAACAGGTGTTAGAGGTCCTGGTGGCGGTTATAAATTAAGTCGAGCCGCTATAGATATCAATATTGCAGATATTATTGCAGCTGTTGATGAGCCAGTTGATTCAACCAAGTGTGGTGGAAAAGGCGATTGTCAGGAAGGTCAGCCTTGTTTAACACATGATTTATGGATGGGTTTGAGTGATCAAATTCGTAGCTACTTAAAAGGTATTAGCCTGGCTGAAATTTTGGAAAGAGAGCATGTGACTGAGGTCGCTCAAAGACAAGGTCAACATGTTGAGCATGTTGTCAACATTCAAAAGCAAGAAAAACTTTCTGCTTGAATCTAAGCTTAGATAATCAATGATCTATTTTGATCATAATGCCACAACCCCTGTTGATGATCGTGTAATTGAGGTAATGTTGCCGTATTTGACTTCATTTTACGGTAACCCCTCGAGTTTATACCGTTTGGGGCGAGTGGTACGCAGTGCTATTGATACGGCAAGAGAGCAAGTTGCTACTTTGGTTGATGCTCAACCCTCGCAAATTATTTTTACCAGTGGTGGAACAGAGGCCAATAATTTGGCTTTGAATAGTGCAGATGTAAATTCCATAATAGCAATTTCAGCTGTAGAACATCCCTCAATTATTGAACCGGCTAATAGATATAAGCGTTGTTTAAATCTTGCTGTAAATGACAGTGGTTTGCTGGCTTTGTCTACCATAAAGGCACTTTTTCAGCAGGCTGACAAGCCTGGTTTGATTTCTGTCATAATGGCAAATAATGAGACGGGTGTTATTCAGCCGATTAAACAAATTGCCGACTATTTAAAAGATCAGCAGTGCATCATGCATACAGATGCCGTTCAAGCTGTTGGTAAAATTCCTGTTTCTTTTAGCCAGTTAGGCGTTGATATGATGAGTTTATCAAGCCATAAAATATATGGGCCTAAAGGTTGTGGTGCATTAGTTGTTGATAAACTGGTGAGGCTTGAACCTTTGCTTGTTGGCGGTGGTCAAGAGAATAACTGGCGATCAGGGACTGAAAATGTAGCTGCTATTGTCGGCTTTGGTAAGGCCGCTGAATTGGCTTTAATAGAGATGGAAGAGCGTAAAGCACACAGTCTGCTATTAAGAGAACAATTGGAACAAGGAATAAAGAGTATTCCGGGTAGTGTGATTTTTGCTGAACAGGCAGAACGCTTACCTAATACCGTGCAATTTGGTCTTAAAGGTGTTGATGGTGAAATGCTATTAATGCAATTAGATCAAAAAAACATTGCCGTTTCTAGTGGATCAGCTTGTGCCTCCGGTGGCGGAAAGGTAAGTGTGGTGTTGACCGCAATGGGTATTGAAGAAAAAATGGCAAAAAGTGCAATTCGTGTCAGTTTGGGTAAAGATAATACCGAAGCAGAAATTAAACAATTTATTAGCGTATTAAAATCTTTCGTGATGAAAGCAGAGTGAGAAAAAATGGCAATTACATTAACTGAAAATGCAGCAAAGCAAATAAGCAAACAACTAGAAAAACGCGGATCTGGTATCGGTCTAAAGCTAGGTGTTAAGGTTTCCGGTTGTTCAGGTTTTGCTTATGACCTTGCTTATGCAGATGAGCAAGCTGAAACTGACACTGTATTTGAACAGTTTGGGGTTAAAGTACTGGTAAGCGCGGATGATTTAGATAAACTTGATGGTGTTGAGCTAGATTATGCTCGAGAAGGGATTAACGAAGCCTTTAAATTTAACAATCCTAATGTCACTGGGCAGTGTGGTTGTGGAGAAAGTTTCTCTGTTTAAATTGATGTAGGATGGGCAAAGGCTCTTTCGTGCCCATCACCTTTCTAAAATGATCGGTACGCTA
>DAOVVZ010000286.1:0-3628 GCA_030636915.1 Methylomarinum sp.
GAAAAGGGGTGGAGGATAAACTTTTATTATCCAAACAAGTCTTTAATGAAACCCATGAGGGCATTCTAGTTACAACATCTAGCAGTATTATTATTGATGCTAATCCCGCTTTTTACCAAATAACAGGATTTAGCCGTGAAGATGTGATGGGTAAAAAACCTAATATCCTCAGCTCAGGAAAACAAGGCCCCAGATTTTATGCTGATATGTGGGATTCTCTTATTGAACGAGGGCACTGGCAAGGTGAAGTTTGGAATCGTAAAAAAAATGGTGAACTTTACGCAGAACTACTGACTATTTCTGCACTCAAGAGTAAGGATGGTGTTACAACATATTATGTTGGTCTGTTTACGGATATAACAAAAAGTAAACAGCAACAAAAAGAATTGGAATTAATTGCTCATTATGATGTGTTAACTCAATTACCTAACCGAATTCTGCTTGCTGATCGTTTTACCCAAGCAATTTCACATAGTAAGCGCAATGAGTCCTTACTTGCTGTCTGTTTTCTTGATTTAGATGATTTTAAGCCCGTTAATGATAGTTATGGCCATGATGTAGGCGACCAATTACTCATTGAGGTGGCTAAACGTATAGTTGATAATATTAGGGATGAAGATACTGTTTCTCGTTTAGGAGGCGATGAATTTGCCATTCTTCTAGGTAATCTTAATGAAATTGAGAAATGTGAACAGACGCTGGAAAGAATAGTACTCTCACTCTCACAGCCCTATTTAATTGATAAGCAGGTCATAAATATTGGTTCATCTATTGGGGCTACAATTTTTCCATTAGATGATAGTGATATTGATACCTTATTACGTCATGCTGATCAGGCAATGTATCAGGCCAAACTTGCAGGTAAAAATGGTTTTCGAATATTTAATACAAAGGAAGATCATCAAGCCATTGTCAAACACACTCAATTAAAAGAAATACAGCAAGCTTTGGTAAACAATGAGTTCTGTTTGTTTTATCAGCCAAAAGTCAATATGAAAACAGGAGAGGCTTTTGGTGTTGAGGCTTTGATTCGCTGGCAACATCCTGAAAAAGGGATTGTTCCGCCTTTATCTTTTTTACCTGTTGTCGAATGTACAGAGTTAGAAATTCAGATTGGTGATTGGGTTATAAATGAAGCACTGAAACAACTTAATCAATGGACTCGGCAAGGGTTTAAGATTGAAGTCAGTATCAACATAGCATCCTATCATCTACAATCGCCCTCTTTCATTACTCAGCTTGATAAAGCTTTAATGATATATCCTGATGTAAATGCGGAGAATTTACAATTAGAGATCCTGGAAAGTAGTGCATTGGGTGATATATCTGCTATCAGTAATATCATAAAAGCGAGTCGTGATGCATTAGGTGTTCAGATTGCCCTGGATGATTTTGGTACGGGATATTCCTCCCTAACCCATTTGAGGAGCTTACCTGCCAACACCATTAAAATCGATCAGAGTTTTGTCAGGGGTATGCTTGATGACCCAAATGACTATAGAATTATTGATGGTGTGATTGGACTAGCAGACTCTTTTGGTCGTGAGGTGATTGCTGAAGGTGTTGAAACAGATGAGCATGGTTTGATGCTACTTGTTATGGGTTGTGAAAAAGCTCAAGGCTACGGCATTGCCAGACCTATGCCAGCAAGTGAAGTTTCTGACTGGTTAACTAACTACATTCCAAATGAACAGTGGATAGCTTATGGCAACAAAACTTATAACATAAAAGAAAAAAAGATTATGTTGCTCAGGCTTGCTACTAATTACTGGTTCAATAAATTCGAAAATGCGTTACTGGCAACACCTGATAGTATCAGGAATTGGCCTATAACTAAGCATACGAAATGTCACCATGGCGCTTGGATTATGCGAGAGAGGAATCAGCAGCTCTTTGATGAAACCTGGTTAGATAAACTTGACCAAACTCATAACTTGATGCATCAGCTAGCACATGACTTGATGAACAAATATCAAGCAGGAGATGTTAGTGTTGCCAGAGATGGCTTAAGTGAACTACGCATAATTTTTGAAAAAATGAATAGGGTTTTGGAACAATTTAAATAATGGGGGGAGTTATACCAATCCCAATAAATAATCACTGTAATAATCGTCATTCCCGAAATCTTTAATCGGGAATCCATGCGTACACTATAGATTCCTCTCAAACCATGCAGGAATGACGATTTCTCTTAGGCATATGAGTTTAAGTATAAATCTATTACAATTCGGACTGTTCGTTTTGCCCCTGTCAAAATATGATATTTCTTTTTTATCTTCATGCGCTTGAAAGCATTCTAGTGAATTTCTTTGAGATGTTTGGCTTGTTTATTTTCTGGATGAGGCTCTGTGCTGAGACATTCAACGTTATTGAATTGCAAATGCAGAAGGCAAAGTATGAGGAAACATCAAACAGGATTATTACTGTCAATAAAGAGGCATTCTAGCTGGTACTTTTCTTGAACATGTCTCATTAGGTTTAATATCCCACCTTTTTCGGTGGCAGCATGGCCTCCCGCAAACATATGAATGCCATTTTCCTGGCTTTCGTGCCAGTCATGTTCTGATATTTCACCTGTGATATACGCATCTAATCCTGCTTGATGTGCCAGTACCCAATCGCTGTTTGCACCACCGGTAATAATACCGACAGACTTAATAATTTGGTTCTTATCGGGACTTGCTAAAATGATGTCATGCTCAAGTATCGTTTTTAATTTTGTGCGTAATGAGTCAGCGGATATTGGATTAGAAAGTATGCCTTTTATACCTGTAGGGCTTCCTTTGTAATCGCCAAAGGAAGCTTGTTGTTTGCATCCGATAAGTGATCCAAGGGTAGCTGCATTACCTATCTTAGGGTGTGCATCCAAAGGTAAATGATAGGCAAATAAGTTAATGTCATTTTGGATTAATGGCTTGATACGTTTAGCAAAACTCCCCGTTAATGTTCGGGCACCATGAAACCCCCAGAACAGGCCATGATGTACCACTAAAGCATCAGCGTTTAAATCAATAGTCTGTTCAATTGAATCGCGGGTGGCCGAAACCGCAAAGGCTACTTTGTTAATTTGTTCAGCACCTTCAACTTGTAAGCCATTAGGGCAGTAATCACTGAATGATTTTGGGGAAAGTAAGTCGCTGAAAAAGGTTTCTAAGTCTTGTCTGTGCATTATGGATAGGGGTTAATAAAGTATATGTAGCCTTGATGCAGCAAAGCGGAATCAAGGGCTTGAAGGGTAAAAAACCTTGATTGCACTTTGTTACATCAAGGCTACTAATAATTTAACTTATACTTAGCTTGGGTTTAGCATAAGGTATTGTTGCCAAATCACTTTAAAGGTTTCGGTTAATGTGGGGTCATTTGATTTTACTCGTTTTGAGACTTCATCCACTAAAAGCCAGTCACCTTCATCAATTTCATCGACATTAAGGCTGAAAGGGCCGTTATGTTTGCATTGATAGACTTGAATAAACTCCATGCCTAATTTTGGCGTGGGGGAGAGTTTAAATAAAGGCTGTAATGTGTTTTCTATCTGTACCCCTAATTCTTCTTCTGCTTCTCTCACAGCACTAGGTGTGTAATCTTCACCTGCATCGACATGGCCGGCGGCTGAAGTATCCCAAAGTCC
>DAOVVZ010000305.1:0-3508 GCA_030636915.1 Methylomarinum sp.
ATCGTTTGAGGTTAAGGCTGTATAAAAATCAGCCATAAATATGCTTGGAGAGCCAAACCGAGGATCTTCGGCAATTAGTTGAGGCCAATATATTCCTTTTGGCGAGGTCCAACACTTCTCCGAGTCTGAGTTCAAACCATGAATGAAAATGAATACTGTGTTGGAATGGTTAAATTTATACCAAGAGTTCAAGTCGCTATCCTTATTTTTTCGTGTTATCAACAAGACAATTAGACGTTCATTTTTAACTTACTAAATTAAAAAGGCAAAGTTAATTACAGGTTGCCATCTTCCCTTTTGCAGTGCATAAGGTGTATTTTCTTTGCTTCACGTTTCTTTGGTCACAACACAAAGAAATGTGACTGGGGCACCTTGGAGGCGTACCAAAACCGCAGTACGTCAATGAATGCCAATTCACTAAATCAAATTGCGCGAAATATAACAAGTGATTGTCTCGATCTAGTTATTCTGCACTCTAGCAGTAGTTATCAATTAAGAAACAGGTCTAAGCCTAGCATCTCTAAACGAGATAACATGCGTTTAATACAAGATAAACAGATACGAATAACAATCAATATTTGATTTTATTTTCATCATAACAAAAATTGCTTTCCTTTAAAGATATAAACTTTATTCCAGATAATTTTTGAATGACCGGTTTTGGCTGTTTTGAGCCAATCAATATTCGATGCATCGTTGTCGATATTAATCAAAACTACAAATAAATGTGTCAGATCAAGTTCGAGTTAGCACATCTAAATTTGTTAACACCTATTCAGTTCTTTCGAAGCGTTAGAAAACTTCTCAATTTAAATTACAATGCTTACTCTTTATGATTGGATTTTAAACATATGTAAAAATCAATTCAAATCACAAGAATTCATTTATATGGCAAAACCAGCTGCTCGCACTCTAATTTAGAAAATTCAGGATCTTTATGGACAAGTATTACCTTCTGCTGATCAGTGCTAGCCGCTATCCAGGTATCAGCTAATGATAATTGATGTGTCACTTTAATTTCAGCCACTTTTTCTAGCAACGCTTTGTCTTCATGCGCCCATATAATAGGCAAGGATTAGCATTGTTGATAAACAAGTCGCCCATTTTTCTCACCTCCATCCTTCCAGAAACGATAAAAACACTTCCATTAAAGACATAAAACAGACAACTTTTAGGCGCAGGTCTTCAGCCTGCATTTTAAAAGCAGCCTAAAGGACTGCGCCCCAAATAATAGTTCAAGTTATTTTGTGCATGCTCCTTAATCGCAAAAAATATAATTCAGCTTAAACTCTAATCAACGGCTTTATTAATGCCGAGTATAAATCACAGCAGGCATCTTAACCGACTTGCCTATGCCTTTTTGATTTACCCAAGATATATCCACTTCCTTTTCACTATCAATTAAGGCGTTGCTGTTATCCTGGCAGGCGATATTCATGTAGGCAATTAATTCACTGAGTCCTTTTTCTAAAGGGTGTTGCTGGCATAATTCCAGCAATGTGATTTGCTGTTTGCTTTGCAAGGCTTTGTTAATGCGCGCTTGTAACATTTCTATATCCACATAATGCTGGGTATAGAGCAAATCGCTACTAAATTTTGCCGTTCCTGCGCTTAGCTTTGCTTCCGAAATAATGGGACGACTGGGCGGCCGAAACAGCGCTCGCGAGACAGGTAATTCAATCGGCGCTTTAATATCATCAAGGAAAGTGAAGTCTTTGTCTTTTGGTGGCGTTTGTTTAATGGCAATGGCAGATTTTTCTACCTCGTGAATAATCGACATAATGCGCTTATTTTCTAACCAAACCTGATCATCTAAATAGCGTCTTAACTGCTCGACTAAACTGGAACTGGTGCGCTGAACTTTCTCTCCTGCTTCCAGCAGATGATATTTCATTTTTGGTAATAGCTCATCAGGCTCACAGCTTTTTACTTCTTCTAAGGCCAGCACTTTTTGAATTAAATCATTTAACTGTTCTTGTTTAGCGGGCGACATTAACAAGCCCCAAAACGCCTGAAAACTTTTGCCTTGATCAGAATCACCAATATCATCCTGTTCACCAAAAATCTCATCCAGTAAATCACCTTTATTTTTATTACTGGTGGTAATTTTTTCACGGGTATTTCGGTCTAATTGGCGGAAATTTTCTTCAACCTGTCTAAAGTCCATTAACAAACTGCGAGCGGTGTCTTCCACTTGGTAAAACCGTTCTTTTACTTGGCGTGGATCATAGCTCATCACCTCACCTTGCTGTAACCGAGCAATTTCAGCATCAATCGCTGTTTTTTGTGCTTCTAATTCAGCAATACGTTGTTGTGGATCGGTTTGGGTGGTTTGTAAAATTGTTTCCAATAATTCAAATACGGTTAATAAACGCGACTCTGTACCGATGAATTGTTTTTGCTCTAAACTGCGTAGCCACTCAATGGATTTTTCACTAGCTGGCGTTAAATCAAATTCTGCTTCATCACTATTTTCTGCATAGTATTTACGCAAAAAAGCATTATCACCATTGGCCCAATCTGTTAAATAGGCTTTTGCTGTTTTCGGGTATTTATCCTTATGAATTTGACGTAGATGAAATAAGCTATCTTCCAGTTTTTCGGTAATTTCACTTTGTTTTAAAGACCGGCAATTCGGTTGGATAAATGCGCGATAAAAAAAGCTGATAATCAGCGGCGCATTATCGACACAGAGTAACCGCCAAGTGGGATGTTGGCGTAATTTAAGTAAATAATCGTGTTCCATTATATTTTCTGCTATTTCTTAGCTGAAATACCATAAATATACACCGTCGCGCCAATCACTGCCGCTGGTGCGATAATTAAATTAAGCACAGGAATAGACAAACCAACAACCGTTAATCCACCAAAACTTAACACGCCTATACGTCTATTTTTCGCCTCATCTTTCTGCTGTGAAAATAATAAGCCCTTATTTTCCAGTGGGTAGGCCATAAATTCCAGCCCCATTCCCCATGCACCAAATAATGCCCATAAAAAAGGAGCTATTAGGTTAACCACGGGGATAATAAATAAAATCAATAGCGGTAGCATTCGACTGGCTAAATAACCCATACGCTTTAGCTCTGCTAAAACAACTTGAGTTATTGGCTGTTCTTCAATCTTACTGGGTTCTCCTGATACAATTTCTAAGGTTTTTGCTGCTAATTGGCTATAAAAAGGCGAGGCAATTAAGTTAGCCAAAAGAGTAAAGCTAAAGAAACCCACCACAGAGAAACTCATAAAAAATAACGGCCAGATTAACCACTCTAACCATGATAACCAGCTTGGAATAAACTGGGCGATTAAGTCAGAGATATAAAAATAACAGAGAGCAAGTGCAATACTATACAAAACCATATTAATACATAAGGGAATAATCAGGTATTTGCGTAATTCTGGGCGCGTTAATAAGGTTAAGCCTTGCATAAAACAACGGATTGCATAAATGGGATTATTGTTCTTTTCGACTAAACTCATGACTGTAAACTCCTTACACCGTGTTCTG
>DAOVVZ010000079.1:0-6300 GCA_030636915.1 Methylomarinum sp.
AGTTATAGAAAAATTAGCCAGGCAAGGCAAAGAAATGAACTTGCCAGTTGTGGTGATGATGTTTGAACCGCAGCCTTTAGAGTTTTTTCTGGGTGAGAATGCACCATCCCGGTTAATGCGATTGCGGGGAAAAGTTATTCAGTTAAAGACACTACCTGTTGATAAGTTGCTGGTGGTTAAATTTAATAAAACCTTTGCGGACTATCATGCAGATGATTTTATTGTAGAGCTTTTGGTTAATAAATTGAATGTAAAGCATTTGGTGGTAGGGGATGATTTTTATTTTGGCAAAGCGCGTTGTGGAAACTTCGCCATGCTAAAAGAAAAAGGCCTACAGTTTGGTTTTAAGGTTGAAGATACTCATTCGCATTTTGTTGATGGGCACCGTGTTAGTAGTACTCTGGTTAGGGATGCTTTAGGTATCGGTGATTTAGCAACAGCCAAATTAATGTTGGGGCGCGACTATTCTGTTTGTGGTCGAGTTGCTCACGGTCATAAGCGGGGGAGAACCATTGGTTTTCCGACAGCTAATATACAAATGTTTAGAAAAAACACGCCAATAGCGGGTGTGTTTGCCGTCACTATGACAGGCATTGATAACAAAGAGATACACGGTATTGCCAATGTAGGAACACGTCCTACTGTTGCTGGTGGAGAAAAGGTCATTTTAGAAACCCATCTATTTGACTTTGATAAGGAAATATACGGACATTATGTGGAAGTACATTTTAAGCAAAGAATTAGAGATGAAATTCGTTTTCAATCTTTTGATGAGCTTAAACAACAAATAGAAACAGATATTATGATCGCAAAACAGTTTTTTGCTGATTAAGTAACCTCCATTGATCCCTCTTTTGAATAAAGAGGCTAAACAGTTACATTTTTTGCACATTTACAAAATTAATCGCTTACGAAGCTAGAAATATGGAATATAAAAAGACACTTAATTTACCTAAAACAGCTTTTCCAATGAAAGGGAACTTGGCTCAACGTGAGCCTGAGCGTTTAAAAAAATGGAATGAAGCAGATTTATACCAACAAATTAGGGATGAATTTGCCGGTAAACCTAAGTTTACTTTGCATGACGGCCCTCCTTATGCCAATGGTGCGATTCATATTGGTCATGCTGTTAATAAAGTATTAAAAGATATTATTCTTAAATCAAAAACCCTTAATGGTTTTGATGCGCCTTATATACCTGGCTGGGATTGCCACGGCCTACCGATTGAATTAATGGTAGAAAAGAAAATCGGTAAAGCAGGGGTTAAAGTCTCTCCAGCGGTATTTCGTAAAGAATGCCGTAAATATGCTGAAAAACAAGTTAAAGCACAGAAAGAAGAGTTTATTCGCTTAGGTATTTTTGGTGAGTGGAATAATCCTTACTTAACTATGAACTTTGATGTTGAGGCAGATATTGTTCGTTCATTAGGTAAGATTGCTAGCAAAGGCCATTTAAGCCAAGGCTCTAAACCAGTGCATTGGTGTACAGATTGTGGCTCTGCACTGGCCGAAGCTGAGGTGGAATACGAAGATAAGCACTCGCCAGCGATTGATGTAAAATTTAAAGTGATTGATGAAGCGGCATTTATGGCGGCTTGTCATCATGCGCCAGAGCATGAGGGGCAAGGACCTTTGTCGGTAGTCATTTGGACCACAACACCTTGGACATTACCTGCTAACCAAGCGGTATCTCTAAACCCAGAGTTAGAGTACGCCGTGGTTCAATGTGACATTGATGGCAAACAACAACGCTTAGTGGTTGCTGAAGTATTATTAAAAGATGCCATGTTACGTTACGGTGTCGGTGAGCATCACGTCATTGCTTATTGCAAAGGTAGCGCATTAGATCAGCAATTATTACAGCATCCTTTTTATGATCGTCAAGTGCCAATTATTTTAGCTGACCATGTCACTACCGATGCAGGTACAGGTGCGGTACATACGGCACCGGGCCATGGTCAAGACGATTATGTCGTGGGGGTAAGAAATGGCTTGCCAATTGATAATCCTGTGGATAGTAATGGCGTGTTCTTACCGAGTACAGAATTTTTTGCCGGTGAACATGTGTTTAGTGCTAATGAGCATGTGATTGAAGTCTTAAAAGAAAATGACGCATTAGCGCATCACGTGGCAATTTTACATAGTTATCCACATTGCTGGCGTCATAAAACACCGATTATCTTTAGAGCGACGCCACAATGGTTTATCTCTATGGATAAGAATAAATTGCGTGAGCAAGCGTTAAATGAAGTAAAGCGTACACAATGGATTCCTGATTGGGGTCAAGCGCGTATTGAAAGTATGATTGATGGTCGTCCTGATTGGTGTATTTCTCGTCAACGTACATGGGGTGTACCAATTGCATTATTTGTGCATAAAGAATCGGGTGAATTGCATCCGCGTACTGCCGAATTAATTGAGCAAGTGGCACAACGTATTGAAAAAAAAGGCATTGAAGCGTGGTTTGAGTTAGAGGCTTCTGAGCTGATTGGTGACGATGTGGCACATTACGACAAAATGCAAGATACCTTAGATGTCTGGTTTGATTCGGGTGTGACTCATGCTGCTGTATTAGATCGTAGAGAACAATTAAACTTTCCTGCAGATTTGTATTTAGAAGGTTCTGATCAACACAGAGGCTGGTTCCAATCATCATTATTAACATCGGTAGCGATGAATGATGTTGCGCCTTATAAAGCGGTATTAACACACGGCTTTACAGTGGATGCAGATGGCAAGAAAATGTCTAAATCTAAAGGTAATGTGGTTGCTCCGCAAAGCATTATGAAAAATCTAGGCGCTGATGTGCTTAGGTTATGGGTGTCTGCGACTGATTACCGTGGAGAGATGAATGTCTCTGATGAAATTTTAAAGCGTACTTCGGATGGCTACCGTCGATTAAGAAATACCGCACGTTTCTTGTTATCTAATTTAGATGGTTTTGATCCGGTAACTGATTTGGTTGCAGCAAAAGATATGCTGCCCTTAGATCGTTGGGTGATTGATAGAGCACATCAATTACAGGAAGAGGTTGTCGGTGCTTATGAAAGCTATCATTTTCAGCATGTGTACCAAAAAGTGCATCATTTCTGTGCAATGGATTTAGGTGGTTTCTATTTAGATATCGTTAAAGATCGCCAATACACGGCTAAGTCAGATGGTTTGGCGCGTCGTTCTGCACAAACAGCGATGTATCATGTGATAGAAGCATTGGCGCGTTGGTTGGCACCAATTACCAGTTACACGGCAGATGAAATTTGGCAGTATATCCCTGGTGAACGTAGCGACTCTATTTTCTTGACAACTTGGTATGACGGTTTATTCGAGCTTGATGCCGATACTAAAATGGATAGGGCATTTTGGAATCAGATCATGCAGGTGCGTACCGCAGTGAGTAAAGAAATTGAGCAAGTCCGCTCAAAAGGTGAGGTTGGGTCATCGCTTAATGCAGAAGTTGAGTTGTACTGTAATGAAGCCTATTTTTCTTCACTGAACTTGTTATCAACAGAGCTGCATTTTATCTTTATTACCTCAGCGGCTTCATTGGCTGATGAAAAATTCTGTCCAGAAGATGCGATTCAAACTGAAATAGAAGGTATTCGCCTTAAAGTGACAGCATCTGAGCAAGAAAAATGTACTCGTTGTTGGCATCATCGTCATGATGTGGGCGAGCATAAGGAACATCCTGAGCTTTGTGGACGTTGCGTGGAAAATATTGATGGCGCAGGTGAAGTCAGACACTTTGCGTAAAGGGTTTATGTAACACCTTAATTCTATACAGGTAAAAGCAACTTCACACAAAGGCACAGAGACACAAAGAGTAGCGATTGTTTTCTCTTCTTGGTGACTTAGTGGTTTTGTGTGTTGTTTCTTTTTGTATTTGTAGATAATGAGAAGTTATATTTTTGTCAAAATAACAAAAATGGGTTGCTAGGTTATAAAATGCTTAAATGGTTATGGTTGTCTGTTATTGCACTGGTGCTTGATCAGTGGAGCAAAATTGCGGTAGATGGTTCGATGCGTCTTTATGAGTCTATCGCTGTAATGCCTTATTTCAATATGACCTATGTCCATAATACAGGTGCGGCATTTAGCTTTTTAAGTGAGGCGGGTGGATGGCAACGCTGGTTTTTTGCTGCAATGGCATTAATTATTAGCACTGTATTGATAGTCTGGTTATATCGATTAAAAAAACATGAGACTTTGTTGGCGATTGCGTTAGCTTTAGTATTGGGTGGTGCAATAGGTAATTTAATAGACCGTTTAGCTTATGGTTATGTGATTGACTTTTTAGATGTGTATTACCAATCCTGACATTGGCCAGCATCTATTATTGCAGATATTGTTATTTCGCTTGGTGTATTTTTAATGATACTAGAAAGTCTGGGGGTAGGAGCAAACTCAGCAGCGATTGATAATGAATAAGTTCGGTCATTCTTTGGCCATATTTACAGTTGCTTATTCAGTTAATGTGTTTGCAGAAGAGCAAGCAGCTTCGGCGGATAGTTTTTTTCTGGATGATGCCCCCGTTGTGTTATCGGCAACACGATTAAAACAGTCTTTAGCTGATGCGCCAGCAGCCATCACGGTGATTGATAAAGCCATGATTCGAGCCAGTGGTGCTAAAGAAATAGTCGAACTTTTTCGTTTGGTTCCTGGTATGCAAGTTGGCTATAAACGTAATCAGCTTCCATCGGCGACATATCATGGAATGAGTGATGAATTTGCCAGGGGGATGCAGGTTTTGGTTGATGGGCAATCTATCTATCTTGCCAGTTTTGGAGGCTTATACTGGATTGATTACCCGGTATTAATTGAAGATATTGAACGCATCGAAGTAATACGGGGGCCTGCTGCTTCAACTTATGGGCCTAATGCTTTTTTAGGGGTTATTAATATAATAACTTCGCACACTTCGCAAACCCAAGGGGCTCAAGCTGATTTTCGTGCAGGTGGAGGTGATTATTATCGTGGTGTAGCGAGGTATGGCGGAAAATTAGATGATTTAGGCTACCACTTTAGTTTTTCTCATAACGAGAAAGATAGCCTGGAAAATGCAGTGAATGACCAGTCTATTAATTTGTTTACTAGCCGTTTTGATTACCAATTATCAAACAAAGATACCCTGCAATATAATTTGGGCTTTAGTCAAGGCAAGCGCCATATGGGGGTTGAAAATGATCTCAATGACCCTTTTCGTTATGAACGTAGCATGCAAGTCAGTCAAAATTTAACCTGGGAGCATCATTTTGATACGGGAGAACAATTGGTTATGCATTTAACCCATAATCATCATGAAATGGATGATGATTTTGTGACGGATGGTGTCCCTGTCAGTAATGATCAGCTTGCTGATCGAATTGATTTTGAATTGCAGCATACATTTTCACCTTTTCAAAATACCCGAATGGTCTGGGGGCTAGGAAGTCGCTTAGATAGAATGCGGATTCCTATTTGGGTGGGCGATGATGAAAAAAGTAATGTGCTTTATCGTACGTTTGCCAATTTAGAATGGAAATTTCTTGATGATTTTAGTTTGAACCTCGGTGCTTTAATTGAAAAAAATTCGTACACTGATTTTGATATTTCCCCTAAAATTGCATTAAATTACCAATGGACAAATTTACAAAGCTTTAGAGTAATGGCTTCGCGTGCTTCTCATATGCCTACATTGGGGGAGCAAAATTTAGATTTTGGAGAGCCCGTGAAAACATTGCTGAATGTGCGAGTAAAAACGTCTCGGACACTGAGTCCTGTTGAGGTGTTTACTTACGAAGGTGGTTATCATGGGCAGTTTTTAAATAAACAATTAGTTGCTGATGTAAAAATAGCCTATCAGCGTTTTGAGCAACTGACCCAGCCCGTGTTTGGGTATTTAGATGCCAATAACAACGCCATACTTGATTATGATACGACGGATGTTGCTAATGCTTTAAATTATGAAGTGCAACTCGATTATAAACCGAGTGCTAAAGCTTTAGTTCATGCGGGTTATTCCTGGATTAATATTAATCATAAAGGAGGGCTGCATAATTATGCTAAGTCTGCACCGCATCATTCAGCCAATTTCTTGGCATCATATATATTTCCTAGGCAGTGGGAAGCCAGTTTAGCTTATTACTATCGTAGTGAAATGCAGTATTTGCGGGCGGATATGATTGGTCAGTATCAACGTTTAGATTTTATATTGCGTAAAAGTATTGACTTAACAGTCTCTCAGAAAGTGGAATTTTCTTTTATACATCAGAATAATTTAGGATCAAAAGATGAGTTTCTGCAGGGAGATCGCTTAACTGATCG
>DAOVVZ010000263.1:0-3824 GCA_030636915.1 Methylomarinum sp.
AGACGATTTTAACAGCGCTGACTTTAATACCTCTTTTGTCGATTCACACCCCGAATTAACACATTATTCACTGAAGCGTGATCCAGAAGAACTGGCCACCGCTATTGCCGCTGCTATCGCGGTTCATTCAGGTTTTTAGGAATACATCATGAGCACACAAAATACACAGACAAAGAATCCCGTTTATTTCACTGACGTGGTTTTACGCGATGGTCATCAATCTTTAATAGCGACTCGATTACGCACTGAAGACATGCTGCCTATCTGCGACAAGCTGGATCGCGCAGGTTATTGGTCGCTAGAAGTATGGGGTGGTGCAACCTTTGATTCCTGTTTGCGCTTTTTAAAAGAAGATCCTTGGGAGCGTCTACGTCAGTTACGTAAAGCGCTACCCAATACGCGCTTGCAGATGTTATTGCGTGGTCAGAATTTATTAGGTTATCGTCACTATGCCGATGATGTCGTTGAAGCATTTATCGCTAAGAGTGCTGAAAATGGCATTGATGTGTTTCGATTGTTCGATGCTTTGAATGATGAGCGAAATTTAATCACCGCAGTTAATGCGGTCAAGCGTCAGCAAAAACATGCGCAAGGTACTTTGTGTTATACGGTTAGCCCGGTACATACCCTGGACAGTTTTGTTGAATTGGCTGTAAAGCTAGAAGACATGGGGTGTGATAGTCTCGCTATCAAGGATATGGCAGGATTATTAACTCCCTCGGTTACAGAGCAATTGGTCAGTCGTCTAAAGCAACGCATTGATGTCCCTTTGTTTCTGCATTCTCATGCAACCTCAGGCATGGCGTCCATGTGCCAATTAAAAGCTGTGGAAGCAGGCTGTGAACATATAGACACCGCTATCTCAAGTTTTGCTGGAGGTACCAGCCATCCACCGACTGAAACAATGGCAGTTGCATTACGTGATGGAGGTTATGAGGTCGGGTTGGATATGTCCTTGCTAAAAGAGATAGCCGATTATTTTAAAGAAGTGCGTAAAAAATACCATCAGTACGAAAGTGCTTATTCAGGTGTCGATACTGATGTGTTATTAAGTCAGGTTCCTGGTGGAATGATGTCTAATTTGGCCAATCAGCTAAAAGAGCAGGGTGCTTTAGAGCGTATTAATGAAGTTTTTGCAGAAATACCTAAAGTGCGTAAAGATTTAGGTTTTCCGCCCTTAGTCACGCCAACGTCACAAATTGTCGGCACACAAGCGGTGGTTAATATAGTGACCGGAGAACGTTATAAAACCATCACTAATGAAGTGAAACGGTATCTTCAGGGTGGGTATGGTCGTGCACCCGGACAGGTCGATGCAGGCGTGCGCGCAAAAGCAATTGGTAAAGAACCGGTGATTGATGTGCGTCCGGCGGATTTGCTCAGCCAAGAGATGGATAAGTTGCGCAACAACGCGGTTGCATTTGCTAAAAGTGAAGAGGATGTGCTGATTTATGCCATGTTCCCTGATATTGGCCAGGTTTATTTAGAACAGCGTGAACAAGGGACTTTGCAGCCAGAAGTATTGCAAGCATCTGGCCAGGTTGGTACAAATGCAGCAACGCCATTGGCAACTGAGTTTAATATAAGTTTGCATGGAGAAACCTATAATATTCAACTGACGGGTGCAGGTCCCCATGAGCAGCATCAACGTCACTTGTATTTAACGGTTGATGGTGTGCCTGAACAGGTCTTGTTACAACCTTTAAATGAGTACACTGGGCAAAACTCAGCAGGCAGACCAGCGAGCAGAGGTCCTGGCGATATTAGCAGCTCTATGCCTGGTAATGTTGTGGAGGTGATGGCAAAAGAAGGTGAGCAAGTCGCTATTGGTGATACTTTATTTATTATTGAAGCCATGAAAATGGAAACTGAAATAAAAGCCCAAGTTGCCGGCTTGGTAGTTGCCGTACACATAAATAAAGGTGACAGGGTCACGCCGGGTGAAGCCTTAATACAAATTGAAATATAACAATAGGATTGTGAGTATGCTGGCGGTACAGATACGTTTTTTATCTCGAGAAAGTTAAATAAAATGAAATCTATAGTGACTGCGGATAAAAGGGCTATTGTAAAAGCGGTTGAATTGTTGAAGCAAGGCCGTCTGGTTGCATTTCCGACTGAAACTGTTTATGGATTAGGTGCAGATGCCTCTAATCCCGATGCGGTTAAACAAATTTTTGCCGCTAAAGGCCGTCCTGAAAATCATCCTTTGATTGTTCACATCGGCAGCATTGAACAGCTCAACGATTGGGCTTTAAGTATACCTAGTGCAGCACTGCAGTTAGCCAAGCGGTTTTGGCCAGGTCCTTTAACTATTATCCTTAAAAAAAGACCGGAAGTGCCATTGGCAGTGACTGGTGGGCAAGATACGGTTGCACTCAGAATACCAAATAATCCGGTTGCGTTATCTTTGCTTAAATCATTTGGCGGTGGCATTGCTGCACCGTCGGCCAATCGTTTTAAACACGTTAGCCCTACTTCGGCACGTCACGTACTAGAAGAGTTAGGTAGCGAGGTTGATCTTATTCTTGATGGCGGTTCTTGCTCTGTTGGAGTGGAGTCCACAATTATCGATTTAAGCGCTAGTCAACCTCGACTGCTCAGACCGGGACATATTACCATTACTGAACTTGAAGATGTATTACAGGTAGATGTCAGCAGCAGTAATACATCTGAAATACGTTCACCAGGTATGATGGCCGTGCATTACGCGCCAGTAACACCTACTTGGCTGTGTGCTATGCAACAATTACCGGCTATGCTTGAAAAATTATCCAAAAAGAATAAAACAGTCGGGATTTTAAGCTATAAATATCAGCCGACGGCTAAACATACTCACTTTATTAAAATGCCAGATCAAGAACCGGGCTATGCACAGTCTTTATATGCATCATTACGGGAGATGGATCGACTCAAACTGGATGTGATATTAGTAGAGCAACCGCCACAAAGTGAAGCATGGCAAGCAGTCAATGACCGATTAGGTAAAGCGACGGTTCCCTGTGAATAAATTTATCGGCAAGTAGTCTATCAACTTTGCTCTAATGGATGGTTTTTTGAACGCAGAGAAAAACCTAACCCGAGCTACTCGCGAATGTGTTGGTTTTTGGATGTTGATTGGCCGTTATTGATTGAAGGTGAGTCTGGTTTGAAGCAATTTATGTCCTATCTATAGTAGAAAAAACCAAATCTTCCAGAAAGGAGACAATTTCTAAGTCATCTTTATTCCCCCCAAAATCAGTCAATGAAGGCAGGTTATTCATAAAAAAATTCTGAAAATGTGCCATTTCGATGATAGTAGATGCTAATGATTTTGGGTATTTGTAGCTTGGATTATATTCTAAAATCATATTTCCGATAACTGCACAAAGGTCTTTGTAGGGTTTAAATAGCTGATCTTTGTTATCTTCGGATACATTTCTGGTCAAATAGGTTTTGGAACCTTCTGTAATAATGATTTGATGAAGGGTATTTTCATTAATATGATCCGTTCTAATGTCATCCTCTACTGTGCTAGCTAATAACTTAATCACTATTTTTAGCTTAACCATGGAGTCTTTAATATTATTGGTATGAAAAGTTACTTGATATTCAAGCCAGCTCCAATACCAGGCCGTTAGGTATATTAGTAGCTTGTGCTTATTTTCGAAATACCGATAAATACCTGCCTCGGTAGATCCCATTTCCTTTGCCAGTTTTTTAAAGGTGAAGTCTTCAAAACCATTTTTATGAATTAATTGAATGCTATGCAAAATGATCTTTTTCCCCAATTCAGATTGCTCTGGGTTTCTGAGAAATAATTTTTCATTCATTTTAATTTGTAA
>DAOVVZ010000345.1:0-3198 GCA_030636915.1 Methylomarinum sp.
ACGGCATGTAATTTCATTAACACCAAGGTTCGAATCATCGATTCGTTCAATGCAGTGTGTTCTCTTAAAGGCAGTGCAACATTATCGAAAACATTTATATCGGTAAGTAATGCACCACTTTGAAAAAGCATCCCCATGCGTTTTCTAAGAGTGTATAAATCAGCGCGTTTCAATTGATGAACATTTTGACCGTCAACAGTAATACTCCCTTGGTCTGGGGTTAGCTGACCACCAATGAGTTTTAGTAATGTTGTCTTTCCTGTTCCACTGGGTCCCATGATTGCTGTCACTTTCCCTCGGGGAATTGTCAGAGAAATATCATTAAATATTTTTCTGCTTCCACGGGAAAAGCTAAGCTTGTCTATAGAAATAATATCAGTGTCAGAATTTACGCTGTTATCCATGCGCCTTTATATTTTTTATAAGGTAACTGACTATTCTCTCTGAGATCTATAGTTTAAGTCAATCTATTGTCGGTAAAATCATTTGATTAAAAGGCTTTTGGTGGAGATGAAGTAAAAATGGCATAATGCCCGTAATTAAATCTTATTAAAAATATTATATGTTAGTTAATTTTGTTGCCTTGGTAATTGGCTTGATTGTGTTAGTGATTGCGGCTGATAAGTTTGTGGACGGGACAGCATCAATTGCACGTAAACTAGGAATTTCCCCTTTGTTAATTGGTTTGACCATTGTCGGACTGGGGACATCGGCTCCCGAAATACTGGTTTCTGCAATTGCTTCAATGCAAGGTAATGCTGGATTGGCTGTGGGGAATGCATTAGGCTCTAATATTGCTAATATAGGATTGATTTTGGGGATTACGGCTATTATTTCACCCCTGGCTTTTAGCTCTGGCTTATTAAAACGTGAATTACCTATTTTGATGCTTGTTAGCTTAGTTTGTTATTTAATGGTATTTGATGGGCTAGACATGGTTGATGGGCTGTTAATGTTATTCATGTTGCTTACATTCTTGCTTTGGCTTATTCAATCTGCCAATAAACAGCGAAACATAGGATCACCCACTGATCCGTTGGAAGAAGAGTTGATCGCTGAAATGGCCGAAGATATCTCTACTCAAAAAGCATGGTGGTTTTTTGTGCTGGGATTAATTGGGTTATTGGTTAGTTCCCGGTTGTTAGTCTGGGCAGCAGTTAATATTGCTGAATCTTTTGGCGTTAGTGATTTGGTGATAGGGTTAACAGTTGTGGCATTGGGAACCAGTTTGCCAGAATTAGCCGCCTCTATCAGCAGTGTGTTGAAAAAAGAAGATGATTTAGCGGTGGGTAATATTATCGGCTCCAATATGTATAACTTGTTAGCTGTGTATTCATTGCCAGGGTTGTTAGCTCCAGGTGTTGTGGCTGAAAGTGTGATTTACCGTGATTTTCCTGTGATGTTAGGGTTGACCGGTATTTTATTTATCTTAGGCTACGGCGTGACTAAATCAGGTCATATTAATCGCTGGGAAGGAGGGGGATTACTTTTAGCATTTGGAAGTTATCAATGGGTTATTTATCTGAGTGTTATTTAGTTAATTATGAATGAACATGATCAAAATTTAAAAGCATTGGCTTTAGCCGTTATAAAAGCAGAAACAGAGGCTGTTTCTGCCTTGGCAAATAAAATCAACGATGACTTTGTACAAGCCTGTCATTTAATGCTTAATTGTAAAGGTCGTGTAGTTGTAACAGGAATGGGCAAATCCGGGCATATAGCCGGAAAAATTGCTGCCACCTTGGCGAGTACAGGTACACCTGCATTTTTTGTGCACCCAGGAGAGGCCAGTCATGGTGACTTAGGTATGATTACTCAGCATGATGTGGTATTGGCATTGTCTAATTCGGGTGAAACAGGCGAGGTATTAACGATTTTGCCGATTATTAAGCGTATTGATGTGCCGTTTATTGCCATGACAGGAAATCCTGCGTCATCCTTAGCGAAATTTGCTACAGTTCATATTGATGTTGCAGTCGAGCAAGAGGCTTGTCCTTTAGGGCTTGCACCGACATCTAGTACCACCGCTGCACTGGTTATGGGTGACGCTTTAGCTGTTTCCATGTTAGAAGCGAAAGGGTTTACCCGGGATGATTTTGCTTTATCTCATCCAGGAGGAAGTTTAGGTAAACGATTGTTACTGATGGTTGCTGATATTATGCATTCGGGGAAGGAAGTTCCTTCAGTTTCTGAGGATGCTTTTGTTTGTGATGCTTTACTGGAAATGACCGAAAAGAAATTAGGCATGACCGCCGTGGTTGATTCGGGAAATCATGTAATTGGCGTTTTCACTGATGGTGATTTGAGGCGTATGTTAGAAAAAAATTTAGACATACATACAGCAAAAATAGCTGAGGTTATGACGGTATCTTGTGCGGCTATTAAATCAGATATTTTGGCCGCAGAAGCAATGAAAGTAATGCAACAAAAAAAGATAAATGCATTATTAATTGTTGATCAAAATAATAAATTGTCTGGTGCTTTAAATATGCATGATTTAGTTAGAGCAGGAATTGTTTAATAGCACACGAAAGACGAAAACAAGTAACCCGTATGTAGCGCAATACGGGTTTTCGGTGTATATCGCCATGCCCCGTATTCCGCTAAGGCTACATACGGGCTACAACAGATAAAATAGATGCAAGACATAGTTGAAAAGGCTAAAAAATTAAAATTATTAATTCTTGATGTTGATGGTGTATTAACTGATGGTCGACTGTTTTGTGATAATTCGGGAACAGAATATAAGTGTTTTCATGCTCGTGATGGACATGGAATTAAGTTATTAAGACAAACCGGAGTAGAAGTTGCGGTGATCTCCGGGCGTAAATCAAATTCAGTGGCTTTGCGGATGAAAAACCTAGGCATTGAGTATGTCTATCAGGGACATGAAAATAAAATTGCTGCATTCCATGAAATTATACAATCTTTGTCGATAGAGCCAGAACAAGCAGCACATGCAGGTGACGATTTGTTGGATTTACCCGTTATGACGCGAGTGGGTTTATCTATCGCGGTTAATGATGCCAATGATGCCGTTAAGGATTATGCCGATTGGTGTACAGAAACCCCCGGTGGTTTAGGTGCGGTGAGAGAGGTATGTGATTTTATTATGAAATCGCAAGGTACTTTTGATGGCGTATTGAAGAGTTACATGCAATGATTTTTAGCCAATATAGAGTTTATCTTGTTTTAGCT
>DAOVVZ010000101.1:0-5963 GCA_030636915.1 Methylomarinum sp.
CTATCGTTGCTGAAATGGAAGCAAAAGGACAAGAGGTACCTAGAGACGCATTTGGCCATGTCAAATTAGATGCCGTTAATCCAGGTAAGTGGTTTGGCGAGCAGTTTGCTGAAATGATTGGTGCGGAAAAAACCTTGATTCAAAAATCAGGTTACTATGCTCGTGCATCAGCTGCAAATGCAGAAGATATTCGTTTGATAAAATCGTGTGCTGATTTGGCTGTTGAATGTGCATTACGTGGTGAGGCGGGTGTAATTGGCCATGATGATGATCAAGATTTTGTTTTACGTGCGATTGAGTTCCCTCGTATTAAAGGAGGAAAACCTTTTGATATCGATACCGCTTGGTTTACTGATACTTTGGCTGAATTAGGTCAAACTAAAGGTAAAAAATTAGAGACAAGTCACTAGTAATTCATAAATAACTATTGTATCAATAGGGTTGCTGCTATTGAGCCCTCTACTTCTGGATACCTACATGGATGTAGGTAAGTAGAGCATTGCATGGAGCTATTGCCGAGAGAAGTTAGAATAATTCTCTTTATCATGTTTTCTTATTAATTAGATTGTTATAAAGAGATGTTGTGAATTGCAGCTTTTTATTTCCTATTCTCTATTGAGAGAGCTTTGGTTGCATTAATTTGTTATATACTCCGCGCGGCCAAGTTTTAGATTTTCTATTGGCTGATTTTTGCTGATAGCTGCGTTGCTGAAATAGTTACGTAGCTTGCTATGCGCCTATTTCAGCGCCTTGCTCTCAACAAAAATCAACTCAAGATAAAAGCCGAAAACTTAATCGCGCAAAGTATATCAATAATGACAAATATACAAAACCTACCTAATTTATTATCTATTATGACTCAAAAAAAACCACCAGTTCGTCATCGCGGAATTTATTTGTTGCCTAATTTGTTTACCACAGGGGCAATGTTCGCTGGTTTTTATTCTATTACATCTGCAATTAACGGACGATTTGAAACTGCAGCGATTGCTATATTTGTGGCCATGATTTTAGATGGTTTAGATGGGCGTGTTGCCAGAATGACCAACACTCAGAGGGAATTTGGGGTGCAATATGATAGTTTGTATGACATGGTCTCATTTGGTGTTGCACCAGGATTGGTGATGTATTTATGGGCATTTGAAAGCTTGGGTAAACTGGGTTTGTTTGCCGCGTTTGTTCACACCGCAGGTGGTGCATTAAGGTTGGCTCGATTTAACACACAAGTGGAAGTGGCGGATAAACGTTACTTTCAAGGGTTGCCTAGTCCGGCTGCTGCGGCAATCTTAGCGGGTGGTTTGTGGATTAGTCTTGAGTATGGCTACGACGTTGAGACAATAAAATATGTGGCATTAATTATGACTATCAGTACCGGCTTGCTGATGGTAAGTAATTTTCGTTATTCCAGTTTTAAGGAAATTGACTTCAAAGGTAGGGTACCTTTTGTCGTCGCCATTATTGTCATGCTAGGCATTGGTTTTGTTATGGCTCAGGCTGAAAGTATGTTATTTTTATTGGCTGTAGGGTATGCGATATCAGGACCGGTTATTACCTTATTAATGCTTAAAAAAAGACGAAGAAACCGAAAGGTTTAGAGTGTTTAAATTTGGTATAGTGGGCTTTAGTTCGCTATACCAATGACTAGTAGTGTTTAAGGTGATCCTTAAACACTACTTGAGTCAGTTATAAGATTACAGTATAGTAAAAAGTTATGAATACTCGATTTAACAAAGCACAACAGGTAATGTATAAACCAGTCTCTGGTGGATCTTTTGTGTATGTCGGTTTATTCTCCCTCCTTAGTCAGTTCTTAGGACGTCTGCCCTAGTGGCATATAATTTCTAAATCTAAAATATCCCCTTCTTTTTTTACTATCAACATTTATGTTGATCATGTTTCATGAACGGAGTTCTCATGAAAGACAAATTAATTATATTTGATACCACTCTACGTGACGGCGAGCAAAGCCCTGGCGCATCGATGACACGCGATGAAAAAGTCAGGATTGCTAAGGCACTCGAACGAATGAAAGTGGATATCATCGAAGCCGGTTTTCCTGCGGCGAGTAATGGTGACTTTGAAGCGGTTCAGGCCGTTGCAAATACGGTTAAAGACAGTACGGTTTGTGGGCTTTCCCGTGCGCTTGATAAAGAAATAGATAGAGTTGGAGAAGCACTTAAAGATGCTAATAGTTCACGAATTCATACCTTTATTGCGACCTCTCCAATTCATATGCAAATGAAATTGAAGATGGAGCCTGAGCAGGTTATTGAATATGCTGTAAGAGCTGTTAAGCGGGCTCGTCAATACACCGATAGTGTCGAGTTTTCACCGGAAGATGCTGGACGTTCTGACGAAGATTTTTTGTGTCGTATTTTAGAAGCAGTTATTGATGCTGGAGCGACTACTCTAAATATTCCCGATACCGTAGGATATAGTGTGCCACAACAATTTGGTGCAACAATCGCTAATTTGATTGAGCGCATTCCGAATTCGGATAAAGCAATTTTCTCAGTGCATTGCCATAATGATTTGGGTTTGGCTGTTGCCAACTCTTTATCTGCGGTGATGAATGGTGCGAGACAGGTTGAATGTACTATTAATGGCTTGGGTGAACGTGCTGGTAATGCTTCGTTAGAAGAAGTGGTGATGGCGATACGAACCAGGCAAGATTTTTTCCCATGTTCAACAGACTTGGATACCAGAGAAATTCTAACCTGTTCTAAATTGGTCTCATCAATTACAGGTTTTCCAGTACAGCCGAATAAAGCGATTGTGGGTGCAAATGCTTTTGCACATGAATCAGGCATTCATCAGGATGGTGTGTTAAAAAATCCTGAGACCTATGAAATCATGAAAGCTGAAGATGTTGGTTGGTCTGCAAATAGAATGGTGCTAGGAAAGCATTCTGGTCGTAATGCATTTAAAAGTCGCATGATGGAGTTAGGCTATGACTTTAGTAGCGAAGAAGAGTTAAATGATGCTTTTTACCGCTTTAAACAATTAGCTGATAAAAAACATGAAATTTTTGATGAAGACTTACAAGCATTAATTTCTGAAGTAAGTTTTGAGTCTGAAGAAGAACATATTAAATTAATTGCTTTAAAAGTGTGTTCCGAAACAGGTGAGATTCCGAGTGCTACCGTAACATTACGAATTCATGACCAGGAGCTGACTGGAGTTTCAGAAGGAAGTGGTGCTGTTGATGCGAGCTTAAAGGCAATTGAAAGTCTTGTTAAGTCAAATGCAACGTTAGAATTGTATTCAGTCAATAGCATTAGCAATGGCACTGATGCGCAGGGTGAAGTGACTGTTCGTTTAGAAAAAGCCGGTCGGATTGTTAATGGGCAAGGTGCTGATACAGATATCGTGATTGCATCAGCTAAGGCTTATATTAATGCTGTAAGCAAATTGCAGACGCCTGAACAGCGCAAACATCCACAAAAAGGGGATGTTTAATTGTAGGTTTATCTGTCCTTGGTGGGATTGAATAGTGTGCTTTAGCGCTATAGTTTTAGTGAATCTACCTATTGTTAATCGTTTCGAGGGCGGATGTTCTTACACGAGTATTAATAAGAAGAAATGTATTTAGAAGTGTATTTTTAATGGATAACGCAACTCGATTACAATATTTGCAGGCGATGGGAATTGATGTTTGGGTTTCCAGAGATAGTGAGTCTGTTGAGGTATCTCTTCCCGTTAATGATGCCAAATTTAATGCCAGTGAGCCGGTTGAAAATAATGTTGAGCTAGTCATTGATAATTGGTCTGCTTTACAACAAGAAGTCTCTGAATGTCAAAAGTGTGAGCTGTGCAAGACGCGGACACAAACAGTTTTTGGCGCAGGTAATGTTAACGCTGATTGGATGTTGGTGGGTGATGAGCCTGGAGAAAGGGACGATGTTGAAGGTAAGCCGTTTGTTGGTGCCTCAGGGGTGTTATTAACGGAAATGATTCGGGCTATTGGCTTGCAAAGAGAGTCGGTCTATATCACTAATATAATAAAATGTAACCCGGTCGATAACAGGGAGGCAAAGACTGAAGAAGTAAATAGCTGTAATGATTTTTTACTGCGTCAGATTGCCTTGGTCAAACCTAAAGTCATTCTTGCTGTAGGGCGTATGGCTGCACAAGCATTACTCGGGAGTAAAGAGCCATTATCTGGACTTAGGGGCAAGGTTCACCAGTTGAATGGTATTCCTGTGGTGGTTGTATATCATCCCTCTTATTTATTAAGGTCTATGCATGAAAAACGCAAAGCCTGGCAGGATTTACAGTTAGCAATAAAACAAATCAGGAATTAAAATAATAATAATGAGTATATGGAAGTTTGTTGATAAAGTTAAAGATATAGTTATCTATGATGCAGATAAAGAATTTTATGCTAAAGTTTTCCCTGATTCAGTGTCCAGGAAGGATCTAATGCGTTTAAGGAAAATGAGATCTGATGATTTACCTGCCGTGATGGTGATTGAAGGTAAGAATTATAATTTTCCATGGAGCGAAGGAATCTTTAATGATTACTTAAAGTCCATGCATTATAGTTGCTGGGTTTCTGAATAGCTGGAGTTTATTGTTTGATACAGCATTGTTTCAATTAATATTGGTGAGGCACATATTATGAATATTTGCGTCGATCCAGCGGTTCAGGGGCAAGGGGTAGGTAGCAAGCTTTTAGAAAATATGATTGAGCTTGCAAGAAAAAAAGCAGAAACTATTTTCTTGGAAGTTAGGCCATCTAATACAGTCGCTGTTGCGCTTTATGAGAAAAGAGGCTTTAACGAAATCGGCGTGCGTAAAGGTTATTATCCAGCTGAAAACGGCCATAGAGAAGATGCTGTAATGCTGGCGCTTGAGTTGGTTAGATTGTTTTAGGGTTATTTCTGTGAACTGAAGATTGATAGCTTGCTTAACCGCGCGAAGTCTATCTTTATTTCTAATACAGAAAATTTGGGGGCACAGAGGACATCGAGAAAAGAAACTTGGTAATCTCTGTACCTTCCTTGTGTAATGCTTCTGATTAAATAAACGATAAACACATGTATTGCAGGGCTGCCTTCTGTGTAATACCAATCTCAATAAATTCGTCTGTTATTCCTTCTCCTGCTGGAGAAGGCTAGGATGAGGAGGTTAAAATAAAAACTTACTGGGATTGGTATAAGTTCCTTGCTAAAACCCACGATTAATTTTTTCAAAAATTAGCTTCAAATCAGTCAGATTATTTTCAGGGATTCTAATAAGTAAACTGATTTTATCTGAGAAGTCTTGCTTAATGATGACTCCATTCAGTTTTTCTAATTGATATTCAATATTTTGCAGTTGTTTATAGTCAATTTCTTGTCTTACTTCTGCATATTCAATGTATTCAGTAATTGTACTGTTTTCAATGGCTTTTTTTGCCGTGTTGCTATAAGCACGCGTTAAGCCACCTGCACCCAGTTTTACGCCGCCAAAATAACGTATTACAACGCAAAGAATATTAATAAGGTCTTTGCCTTCTAAGTGTTGGAATACGGGTTTTCCGGCTGTGCCACTAGGTTCCCCTGCATCATGAAATCTCATAACGATACCTTTAGACGTTAAGATTCGGTAGGCAAAAACAATATGTGATGCGCTTGGGTATTCTTGATGAAGTTTATTGAGATGTTGCAAGGCTTCATTCTCTGATTGGCAGGGGATAATAATGCCTATAAAGCGAGACTTTTTAATTGTGTCTTCAATGGTTAGAGCTGTTTTGACACAATACACGTTAATTTCCTTTGTTTTAAAATAATCATGATAATAATTCAGCTGTATTCATCTGAGGTGATTGATCATGCATTGAGGTTGGAAACCAAAAGTTACTCGTAAATATTCTATTCTAACGCGAGTTGGTCATGGGTGGTGGGTGGGAGGTAATGTAGATGAGAGCAGTTGGTCGCGGTATGAACGCGTGGTCTTAGTAATAAAGGGTAATAATGCAG